>JAIWOA010000061.1 GCA_020217115.1 Calditerrivibrio sp.
ATCCATATTCTCCCTTTCAATTCATAACTGTTTGTATTTACGGAATAATCTGCTGATACCTTTTCTTTTTTGTTTGGTTTAAAATGGGGTTTACTTTTCATTTTTGAGATCTTCCATGTCTGATTCAATGGGGAAACCTGTAGTTGTGAGGTAATCCCCTACCATAATTCCGCTGGCACCGGATCTTAAGATCCTTTTTTTGGTCTCCAATGAAAAGATAGTATTTCTTCCGCCACAAACCCTTATATGCCTATCTGGTAAGAGGATTCTATAAATAGCTATGATCTTAAGGGCCTCATTTTCTGATAAAATGCTTGTCCCTTCAAGGGGGGTACCTTTAATAGGGTTAAGAAAATTTATGGGAATAGATGGTACCTTTAGATCCTTCAATTCCATTGCAAGCTCTAAACGATCTTCCCAGCTTTCACCTATACCAAAAATTCCTCCAGAACAGACATAAAGACCAGCTTCTATAGCATTTTTTACGGTTTCAACATCCTCTTCGTAGTCATGTGTAGTACAGATATTTTTAAAAAAACTTCTCGATGTCTCAAGATTGTGATGAAAACCGTTTAGTCCAGCTTCTTTGAGCTTTAAAAGTTGTTCCTTTGACAGAATACCTATAGAGACATCAGGTATCATTCCTGTACTCTTTACAAAGGCTACATCCTTCAAAACCTTTTGAAATGTTTTCTCATCCAGAGTTTTTCCACTTGTAACAATTGAAAATCGTTTTACCCCTTTTGATCTATAGAATTCTATTGCCGATTTTAACCTATTGTCATCAATGTACTCATATGTTACTGCACCTGTATCATAATGGGAAGATTGGGCACAGAATGTACAGTCTTCAGAGCAAAGACCACTTTTAACGTTTACTATAGAGCACAAATCTATATCCTTTGAAAAATAAAATTTTTTTATTTCGTAAGCTAAATCAAGTAAAGGTTCTATACTATCTTCCGGGTAATTTATAAGGTAGCTAATCTGATCATTTGTAAGCACACCTTTGTTTAAAATTTCTTCTTTTATCTGTTTTAACATGTTACCCCTATAAAATATATTTACTTAGATCCTGTTTGGACAGTATTGAAGTAAGTTTACTATCCACAAATGCTTTGTCAATAACAATTTTAACATAACTCCCAAATGGTGCCTCATAGGAGACATCCTCTAAGACTTTTTCCACTATTGTGTGCAACCTTCTTGCACCAATATTTTCATTTATTCTATTAAGTTCTGTGGCTACTTCTGCAATCTTTTCAATACCTTCGTCAACAAACTCTATATCAACACCATCTGCCATGAGCAGATCTTTATATTGTTTTGTTAGAGCATTTTCAGGTTCTTTTAATATTTTTATGAAATCCTCTTTACTTAGAGAATCAAGCTCTACCCTTATGGGAAATCTCCCCTGCAATTCTGGGATAAGGTCTGAAGGCTTGGCTATATGAAATGCACCGGCACCTATAAAAAGGATATGGTCAGTTTTTACCATACCATATTTTGTCATAACCGTTGAACCCTCTATTATTGGTAAAAGGTCTCTTTGTACACCTTCCCGAGAAACATCCCCACCTTTCTGGTAACCCTCCCTTGAGCATATTTTGTCTATTTCATCGATAAATACAATGCCTGAGTGTTCAACTTTAGCGAGGGCATTTTTTTTCACCAGCTCCATATCGAGCATCTTTGTTGCTTCCTGCTGTTCCAGATGGGCAAGGGCATCCTTTACCTTTAATTTCTTTTTCTGTTTCTGGGCAGGGAAAATATTTTTAAAAATATCTTGTAAATTAGATGAAATATCATCTAATCCAGTGTTTGTAAGTATTTCAACCTGTGGCTGTCTATTTTCTTCCAGTTCTATTTCGATATCCTTTTCATCAAGGGAACCTGAACGAAGCATTTTTCTAAATTTTTCCCTTGATTCTGAGACAGATTTTGGATCTATGTAACCTGTAGGGACCGGTATAAGCCGATCAAGAACTATCTCTTCAGCTCGTAGTTTTGCACTTTCATTTAAGGATCCCCTCATTCTGATTTTTTCTTCAGATATGGCTATCTCTGCAAGATCTCTAACAATTGACTCTACATCTCTACCTACAAAACCTACTTCGGTGAATTTGCTCGCCTCAACCTTCAGGAAAGGTGATTCTGTGATTTTTGCAAGTCTTCTTGCTATCTCTGTTTTACCTACCCCAGTGGGACCTATCAGAAGTATATTTTTGGGAGTTATATCATCTCTTTTCTCAGGTGGAAGCTGAAGTCTTCGCCACCTATTTCTGAGGGCTACTGCTACAGCTTTTTTAGCTAAATGTTGTCCTATTATGAACTTATCCAACTCTGCTACAACCTGTTTTGGGGTCAAATTTTCCATTTATACTTCCTCTAAAGTTATTTCTTTATTTGTGTATATACATATGTCACCGGCAATTTCCAGTGACTTTCTTACAATTTCTATTGCATCAAGATCTGTGTTATTTAAGAGTGCATAGGCAGATGCATATGCGTAGGGACCTCCTGAACCGATTGCTGCTATTCCATGCTGTGGTTCAACCACATCTCCATTGCCTGTTATAATGTACAAACTTTCCTTATTTGCAGCAATCATCATTGCTTCGAGACTCCTCAAATACTTATCTGTTCTCCAATCCTTTGCCAATTCTACACAGCTTCTTAATAGCTGCCCCCCGTGCTCATTTAGTTTCTTTTCAAATCTTTCTATCAAAGTAAATGCATCAGCTGTTGATCCTGCAAATCCACATAAAATAGAATTATTATAGAGCCTTCTAATCTTTTTTGCATTGTTTTTTAATACGGTATGACCAAATGTGACCTGTCCATCTGCACCTATAGCAGTTTTTTCTCCTCTTTTTACAGCGATTACTGTAGTTCCTTCAAACATAGAAACTCCTTAGATTACTTTTACAATGAGTTAGAATATACTTTTAATTTCAATTTTTCAATATTATTTATTCTATATTTTTTAGATTTCTGGATCATACATCTATATAAAGGTTTTCTTAAAAGGATTTTTAGGTTTATCGATAAAGTGTTAACAAAAAGATACATATTGTTATTTGCTAATTTTTCTGCTAACTATTCAATTTGATCTTTCCAGATAAAAATTTTATGGAGGCAATGCCATGATACCTATGCTTGATATAAAAAGGGAACTTGCAGTAATCGGTGATGAGATAAAGGAAGAAGTCAACAAAAGCCTTAATTCAACTCAATTTATTTTGGGGCCGAATGTTAAAGAGTTTGAGGAAAAAGCAGCTAAATATCTTGGCTGTAAGTATGCTGTGGGTGTTGCAAGTGGTACAGATGCTCTACATATAGCCCTTAAATCTATAGGGATTAAAGATGGTGATGAGGTGATCACCACACCCTTTACTTTTATAGCTACTGCTGAAGCCATTGTTTATTGTGGGGGTAAGCCAGTTTTTGTAGATGTGGATGAAAAGACATTTAATATAGATGTAAACAAAATAGAGGAAAAGATTACAGATAAAACAAAGGCCATAATACCTGTACACCTTTTTGGTAACCCCTGTGATATGGATAGAATTAAAGAAATTGCGAAAAAATACAATATAAAAGTAGTGGAAGACTGTGCCCAATCATTTGGTGCTACCTACAGGGGTGTTCAAACTGGTAATATTGGAGATGTGGGTTGTTTTAGCTTTTTTCCGAGCAAGAATTTAGGATGCTATGGTGATGGTGGCATGGTTACAACAAACGATGAAGAAACATACAAAACCATTGTAGCCCTTAGAAATCATGGATCCTTTGTGAGGTATTATCATGAAATGATAGGTTTTAATTCGAGACTCGATGATATTCAGGCTGCTATATTGAAGGTAAAATTAAAATATATAGATGAATGTAACAGAGATAGGAGATCCGTTGCTGATCTTTACAAAAAGACAATAGGTAATGTCGTAGGTTACCAGATTGAAACGGAAAATGGTATCAATGTATACCATCAATATACAATTACTTCTGAAAAGAGAGATCTTGCCATTGAAGCTCTAAAGGAAGCAGAGGTAGCTTCAGCAATATATTATCCAGTTCCTCTTCATCTTCAGAAGGCTTTTAAGGATCTTGGATACAAAGAGGGGGATATGCCTGTGGCTGAAAAATTGGCCAGAACGGTCTTTTCTTTGCCAATAAATCCTTACCTTGATGACTCTGAAGTTGTTGTTATAAGTGAGATAGTGAAGAAATCCCTTAGTTGATGAGAGATTTTTTTATATTCATCTTTGTAATTTTTGGTAAGCTTCTTGTAAAAACCTTGAGGTACAGGATTGTTGGTATTGAAAGGTTTCTGGATGTTAAAAAAAATGGTGGTAGAGTTATTTTTGCCATCTGGCATGGACAGCTTGCTTTATTTTTTCCAATTGCTTATTATACTAAAGTTTGCGGAATAGTATCAAAAAGTAAAGACGGGGAAATTGCTGCTAAGGTTATCAAAAAGTTTGGTTTTGATTCGATACGTGGTTCATCTTCGAGATCAGGTGCCACTGCAATCATTGATGCTGAGAAATATCTGGAAAAGAATTATGATATAATGATTACAGTAGATGGACCGAGGGGACCGAAGTTTGATGTAAAAAGTGGAGCAGTGTACATTGCTAAAAGATTTGGCTGTACCATTATTCCTGCTGTGGCAAAGGTTAATAGGTATAAAAGTTTTAGTAGCTGGGACAACTTTCTTTTCCCTTTCCCCTTTGCAAAGGTGGATATATTTTTAGGGGATCCAATTGTATTTGATAGTTCTGTGAAACGTGAAGATATAAAGAATGATACAGAAAAATTGAAAATGAAGATGAACGAGATGACGAAAGAGTATGCTGAGTTTTATCTATAATATTCTGATCCTTTTATCTATCCCGATAATTTTACCCTTAGGGTATATCTTTGCATGGAAAAAGGGGGAAGATAAGGATTATTTTGAGAGATTTGGTTATATAAAGCTGGGTAAAAAATTGGAAAATAGCATCTGGTTTCACTGCGCAAGTGTTGGTGAGGTAAGGAGTATAAAGTCTCTCATAAATATAATCAGGCAACAGTACAAAGATATTGGTATCATAATATCTACAACTACTGCAACAGGAAAGAAAATAGCCATCTCAGAGATAAATCCTGATATAAGTTTCCTGTTACCTGTGGAAAATTCAGTTGCCATTTCCCATATCATAGATATCACCGGCACTAAGATCTTTTTTATAGTTGATACAGAGATATGGCCTAATCTTATAAGAACAGTGTCAAAAAAGATACCACTTTATCTTATAAATGGTAGATTATCTGATGGAAGTGCAAAAAGGTATGCATTTTTTAAACTGTTTTTCAAAAATACTTTCAATAGATTTACAAAAATTTATACAAAAAGCTCTGATGATGCCCAGAAATTTATATCAATAATCGGTCCAACAGAAAAGGTTATTCCAGTTGGGAATATTAAGTTTTATAATATATCTGTGCCTGTCAATCTGGGTATTATTCCAGCAGGGAAAAGATTATTTGTAGCTGGCAGCACCCACAGGGGTGAGGAGGAGGTAATTTTAAATAGCTATTTAGCTATTCAGGAAGAGGATATATTTGATCAATTGATTCTTGCTCCAAGGCATCTTAATAGAGTTGAAGAGGTGGAAAATCTCTGTGTAAAGAAAGGGTTGAAGGCTGCAAGATTTAGAAAGTATTATAGTGAAGCTGATGTTGTCATTGTTGATGTTTTTGGTATACTTGAATATATCTATTCCGTTGCATCAAAAATTTTTGTTGGTGGTTCTATGGTTGCTATTGGAGGGCATAATATTTTTGAAGCCTTACAATTCAGAAAAGTTGTTGCTGTTGGCAAGCATATGGATAATTTTTTAGAAATATACCAGCTTGCTAAAAGGTATAATCTGGTTGTGGATATATCTAATGGGGATGATATGCTGAAATTTTTAAGATGTAATGACATAAAGACAGACTTCGATGGTTTTTTTGAAGAGATAGATAAAAGGGGTAGGGAGATATTAAAGCCTATTCTGTCGGATATCAGAGATGTTTTTTCTTAAAATAGTTGTTTTTATATTTCAGAAGATCCCTTTGAGATATCTGCATAGGTTGGGGGATTTGTTAGGTTTATCAGTTTACTATCTAAATATTGATAGGAGAAAAGTTGCCGAAACAAATCTCAAAATTGTTCTTGGGGAAGATTTTAATAGGAAGATTGTGAAAGAGAACTTTAAAAACTCCTTTCGATCGATTATGGAAATGTTCTTTGTTACAAGGATAGATGATCAGTTTGTGAAAGAGAATCTCATTTATGGAGATCTTAAGGATGCCTATGATATAAAAGATAAGAAGATCCCCACATTTCTTTTGACCGGTCATGTTGGCAGCTGGGAGCTTTTGCCTGCAATCTACTCTGTGGTTTTTGACCATGAAATATCTGTTATAGGGAAAAGTATGAAAAATAAAGCTGTAGACAGGGTTATGGTGGACTTAAGGATGATGGATAAGGTGCATTTTATTAAACATAAGAGTGCTTTAAGAATTATTCATAGATACTTAAACAATGGTATACCTGTAGGGGCTCTCCTTGATCAGGGGGCTCTTGATCGACAATCGGTTTTTGTGGATTTTTTTGGTTTAAAAACGACATTCACTGCAGGGTTACCGTTATATGCCTTTAAAAAAAATATAAGATTTTTGATGGCTTTTTTGGTAAGGGATGGGGGTAAATATAAAGTTGTCCTTTATCCACCGATATACCCTGACAAAAGTATGGGTGTAGATGAAGGGGTTCTGGAGATATCACGTAGAATTAATGAGGTTTATGAAGATATTATAAAAAAATATCCAGAGCAGTGGTTTTCTTTGCATAAAAGATTTAAAAGGGTGTTGAGGGATGGTGATGAGCAGACCAGTAGTATTTATAGATAGAGATGGAACTATTAATGAAGAAGCTGGATACATGAATCATATTGATAGTTTTAAAATATTTGATTTTGTTCCCCAGGCTATAAGGCTTTTGAATATCAATAATATTCTCGCAATAGTGTTGACAAATCAGGGAGGAATTGCAAGGGGGTACTTTTCTGAGGAGCTTGTTTTAAATATACATAAAAAGATGCTTGAGGATCTTTCACAGAGGGGTGCTTTAATTGATCGGCTTTATTATTGTCCCCACTATCCAAAGGGAAGTCATCCATTATATGGAATTGACTGTGATTGCAGGAAACCTAAAGATGGTATGTTCAAAAAGGCTTTAAAAGATTTTGATATAGACATAAAAAAGATGTTTGTTGTGGGGGATAAATTTACAGATATTGAGCTTGGGGAAAATATAGGTGCATATAAAATTCTTGTCAGAACCGGTTACGGAAAGGGGGAAGAGCTGGAGATAGGTAAACGGTCAATAAAGCCCGATGAAGTATGTGATAATCTTCTCATGGCTGTATTATCTATTTTAAAAAAGGTTTAAAGGGATCTTATTTTACCTCCATCCACATAGATTGTTGCCCCTGTCACATATGAAGATGCATCGGATAAGAGAAATGCACCAACCTTACCAATCTCATTTATACTACCGTACCTGAGCAGAGGTATCTGAGATTCTTCAATTCTCCTTTGTTCATCTACAGATATACCTTTGTTTGTAGCATTTATAATGTCTAATGATTTTACTCTCTCTGTGTATATTCTACCGGGAGCTATATTATTTACCCTTATATTGTATTTCCCAAGGGTTAATGATAGTGACTTTACAAGGCTTGAAACACCTGATCTGAAAACATTGGATAACAATAAAACATCTATAGGTTCTTTTATCGATGTGGATGTGATTGTTAAGATAGATCCCTTCCCCTGTTTTTTCATATAAGGCAATACCTCCCGTATCATTCTAACAGAACTCATAAGGGTTAGGTTATATCCACTCAGCCAATCCTCTTCCGTCAGATCCTCAAAAAAACCTGGCTTTGGTCCTCCAGCATTTATAAGTAATCCATCTGCAGTTTTGTATTTTGAGATTGAATGCTTTACCCAATCTTGTATATCCGATAATTTTGATGCATCCATTACAAAATATGTAACATCTGTATATCTGCTTAGTTGTTCAGCAGCTTTTTTAAGATCCTCCTCATTTCTGCTTGCAATTGATAGTAGTGCCCCCTCCTTTGCTACCTCCTCAGCAATACCATAACCTATACCTTTACTTGAAGCAGAAAGGAGTATTACTTTCCCTTTTAAACCTATATCCATAACTTATTCTCCTGAAATCTTCTTTATAAAATCTTCTATTATCTGTCGGTGATCAAAGGCTATATTCTCAGGTAGATTATCTATAGGAAAAAAGCGGGCATCCTTTGCATCATCCTGAGGCGTCGGTTTTTCATCTGAAAATGTATAGTAGACTGTTCCAATTGTATGGAATCTCGGATCCCTCTCTGGATCTGAATATATCCCAAGAAAATTTATTCTATCGGCAACGATACCAGTTTCTTCCAGCAATTCCCTTTTCGCAGCATCTTCAACCCTTTCCCCATAATCTATAAATCCTCCGGGGATAGCCCAGCCATAGGGGGGATTTCTCCTTTCAATCAAAAGTATCTCATTTTTTGAGTTGTAAACAATTACATCCACAGTTGGTTTGGGTGGGTATATATAGTGTTTCCCATATTTAAATTTTAGCAGATTATAGACAGTTTCAGTGTATGGTGCAGAAGAACCTATACTCCTCAACTTTTCAATTACCGGGAGCATGATCCCATCAATCTCAGGTGTTTTTAGTTTCTGAATGTCTTGAAACATACTTGTTTTATAGTCATAGAGTTTACCACTGACATCCATTACCTTTCTAAGATACTCCTCTTCAATCTTAATCCCTTGAGTTTCAGCTGCCATAACCCCTTCATCAAGCATTTTTCCCATGATATATCTGCTATTTTGGGAATCTACAAGTCTGCCGCAGGTTGCTTCAAGGAGTGCAGATAGTGGATTAAACACAAGGTTCCATAGAAGTTTTTTCCATGCTACATATCTTATATTGTCAGATATTGTACATGGAATATTTATTTCATCAAAAAGTTTTTTTACATTATTCAGATCTTCAGAGGTTACCTTTTCATCAATACTTCCAATTATAACTCTCCCCTCAGCAGAATGATTTAATACTGCTGGTGATTCTACAGATATACCGATAAATACTGAGGCTGCAATAATTTTTGATGTGGGAAAATGTTTTTTTATGAGATCTGGGTTATCCACACCATTTTGTAGTGAAACGATGATAGTTTCATCTTTTATATGTTTTTTTATAATTTCACAAGCTGCTTCAGTATCCTGTGACTTAGTGGATATAAATATTATATCGTAGATTGATGATGGTTTATCTGAGGCTGATACCCCTATTTCTATATCACCAAATAGATGGCTTTTCACAAAAAGCTTCCCTGTCTTCTTCATTGCTTCAAGGTGTTTACCCCTTGCTATAAGGTGAACCTGATGATTTTTTCCCATAAGGCCACAAAAAAAACTACCTACAGCTCCTGCTCCAATGCAGAGTATCTCCATTTTATCCCCTATTTAAAAATAATTTTATTATTTGATACAGTTAATTTTATATTTTTTCTATTCTGAAATTTACCATTTATCAAAATATCACTGAGGGGTTCTTCAATATATCTCGTTATGATTCTCCTCAGAGGTCTTGCTCCATAATTGTAGTCATACTCCTGTTTTAACAAGAAATCTTTTACTGAATCGTCGATGGAGATTTTTTTGTTTAGTTTTGATAAAAGTTCATTTATTTCATTTATATAATTTTCTATAATTTGATATAGAGAATCTCTTGCAAGTGGTTTAAATACCACTACAGCATCTATCCTGTTTAAAAGCTCAGGTTTTAAATACCCCTTTAGCTCCTTATCTGCAGAGTTTTTAAAATCTTCATAATCGATACTAAAATCTTCTGTGTAACCAAAGCCAAGCTTTTTTCTATCAAAAAATGATTTTGTTCCTATGTTGGATGTCATTATTACAATTGTATTTTTAAAGGAGCATCTTCTCCCATAGGAGTCTGTTACAAATCCTTCGTCAAGTATCTGTAGGAGTATATTTAAAACATCTGGATGTGCTTTTTCTATCTCATCAAACAGAACTACGCTGTATGGCCTCTGCCTTACCTGTTCCGTTAATGTTCCACCTTCATCATATCCTACATATCCCGGTGGAGCTCCAAAGAGTCTTGATACATTGAACTTTTCCATATATTCACTCATATCGACTCTTATTAGAGCATCTTCTTTACCGAAAAGATGTTTTGCAAGCTGTTTCGTTAGCTCAGTTTTCCCTACACCAGTAGGTCCTAAAAATATAAAACTTCCCAGAGGTTTTTTGGGGTTTGAGATTCCAGCATAGCTACGTTTTATTGTATTTACAACCATTGATACTGCTTCATCCTGCCCAATTATCGATGTTAAAAGCTTATCTTTAAGAGATCTTGCCTTTTCAATATCTGAAGACTTTATGTTTGCAAGTTCCACTTTAGAGTTTGAAGCCACCACCTCATTGATATCTTCCTCTTTCAGCTCTAAATAGTTATGCTTAACATCCTCCACCCAGCTGTTATATATTATACGATACATCTCTCCAAAGGTTTCAATTTCATTTGTAAGGGACTGAGCTCTTCTTGTATTTCCTGAAGATAAGGCATCCTTTTTCTTTACCAGTAACCTGTTCAATTTTTCCTTGATATCCTTTAGATCTTTTGGGTATTTCTCTTTCTGCAGTTTCACCTTTGATAAGGCCTCATCCATTATATCTATAGATTTATCAGGCTGAAATCGATCCAGGATATATCTATCTGTCAGATAAACTATCTTTTTTATCAAGTCCTCTGAAATATATACTTTGTGAAATTCTTCATATCTACTTTTTATCCCACGTAGTATTTCCACTGTTGCTTCAGAATCTGGGGGATCCAGATAAATTGGCTGAAATCTTCTTTCCAGAGCAGCATCCTTTTGAAAATGTTTCCTGTATTCCGATACTGTAGTTGCCCCTATACACTGGAAACTTCCCCTTACCAGAGATGGTTTTAAGATATTTGCAGCATCAAGAGAACCTTCTGCTGATCCAGCACCGATAATTGTATGTATCTCGTCAATAAAAAGTATGATATTTTTGCTATTTTCTATCTCCTTGATAAGGTTTTGCATCCTTTCTTCAAATTGCCCACGATACTTTGTTCCTGCTATAAGGTTACCAACATTAAGGGAGATAACCCTCTTATTCCTTATCGATAGAGGAACTTCGGCTGATGCTATCTTTGATGCAAGCCCCTCCACTATAGCTGTTTTTCCAACCCCAGGTTCACCTATTATGATGGCATTGTTTTTAATTCTCCTCGAAAGTATTTGGGTAAGTTTTTCTATTTCAGGATCCCTTTTTATGACTGGATCTATCTTATTTTCCATGGCAAGTTTTGTAATATCTTCACAGTAAAGGTCTACCGTTGGAGTCTGTGATTTTGGCTTTTGAGAATCATCCTTTATAGATCTGATCTCTTCCCTTAAAGAGTTTAGTTCAAAGCCATATTTATGAAGTATATGGGACGCTTTTCCGTTTTTTTCTCTTATCAGGCCCAATAGAATATGTTCAGGCTGGATATATTTTTCCCCCATAGTAGTTGCTTCCTCTAAAGCATATTCGAGGGATTTTTTGGAACTTATACTAAAAGGCATGCTCCCTTTAATGAAGGATTGTTTATCTTTTTCTGCATATTTTTTTATATCTTCCATCAGTACTTCCACATCTATATCATGGGATAAAATCAGATCATATACCCTTCCTGTCTTTTCCTTTAATATCCCCAACAGGAGATGTTCTGTATCAATTGAGGGGCTTGACATTTTTTCAGCTTCATCCCTTGAGTAGAGTATGGCACGTCTTGTTCTATCTGTAAAAAGATCAAACATAATTTTACCTTTTAATATTTATATTTTTATATTATAATAATCTAAGAAGAATTAATGTCAAGGATATCTGGGGGTAGGTATGTTAAAAAAGATCTCGGTGGATGATTTAAAGCCCGGTATGGTGGTGTTAAAATGTGATAAGGAGTGGTTGAGGCTGGCTTTTTTTGGTAGGTCTATAGAGAATCTCGATATAATAAAAATTCTTAAGAATTATGGAGTTACGTACGTATACATAGAATCTGATAATGAAATAGCGGAGGAAAATAGTTTAAAAAATGATCCTGAGGGGGATCTTTTTGTAAATAGTAACGATACCAAAAAATATTCTGCAACTATAGAAAATGTAAGTTATATCCAGCGTATCTATAAAACAACCCTAGAGATCGTTTCTGATATTATGAATGATCTTAGAAATGGTGGCGAGATATTTTATGAAGATGTTTCAATGGTTGTGGAACAGTTTCTGGAGGAGTGCTTCAAGCGCCCTAACCTTGTGGCAAGCGTAGCAAGAATAAAAAATATTGAAGATTATGAATTGAGCCATGCTATGAATGTCTCAGTTCTCAATATGGCTCTGGCAAGAAGGATGGGGATGGATATCGAAGAGATGAAATTGATTGGTATAGGTGGTCTCTTGCATGATATAGGTAAGGTAAAAATTCCCAAAACTATTCTGGACAAGCCCGGCAAGCTTACTGAAGAGGAGTTTAATATAGTTAAGATGCACCCTAAGTATGGAGCTGATATGTTAAAAAATAGGTTTCCAAAAATGGTAACTGAATGTGTGTTGTTCCACCATGAAAAGGCTAATGGTACAGGGTACCCCTTTAACCTGAAGGATATGCAGATTCCGAAATGTGCTAAGATAACTTCTGTTTCAGATGTTTACGATGCATTGACAAGTGATAAGGTTTACAGAGATGGGTCTTCGGCCCCTAAAGCTATATCTGAGATGTTACATTCAGCAGGTTTACAATTTAACAATATTCTAATAAAACTTTTTGTTGAAATAATGGGTGGTTATCCGTCAGGTACACTTGTACTCCTCGACACTGGAGAATTGGCTGTGGTATTTAAGGAGAATAATAAGGATCCAAAATTTCCACTGGTAGTTGTGATTACAGATAAAAACCAAAAGAATATTAACCCTTACCTGTTTGATCTTAGTGAGTATAATTTATTGACAAAAAAGCCTTATAAAACTATATTAGCACCTCTGGATAATAAAAAATATAATGTAGATCCCAACAGGGTAATAGATATGTTTACAAATTCAACCTCGATGGAGGAAAGGTATGGATAGAAATTTTTTTGCAGTTACATTTGTTGCCGAAGATAGACCAGGTATTGTTGCAGAAGTTACAAAGATCCTTTTTGATAACGGTTTTAATATTGAGGATTCCAGTTCTACACTCCTCAGGGGTATTTTTTCCATGATACTTATTATAAGTAGAAAAGAGGATTGTAATACAGATTTTATAGAAGATATCTTTTCGAGTTTAAAATATATGACCACAAGTGTGAAAAGGGTTGAACGGGATTTTACACCATTTAATGGTGACAGCTATTCTATATCAGTTTATGGTGCAGATAAGGCTGGAATTGTATATAAAGTATCAAAATTTTTTGCAGATAAGGGTATAAATATCCTTGATCTTCAAACAAAGGTTGCTGGAAAAGAGGGGAAGCCTATATATATTATGGTTATGGAAGTTGCTGTTCCGGAGGATGTTCGCTCTGGTTGGTTGGATGAATTGAAATTATTGTCCAGGGAGGTCGGAGTTGATATTAATGCCAAATCTATTGAAACATTTGAGTTTTAAATGGCTGTAAGGGAAGTTTTGACATATCCTAACCCCCTTTTAAAGGAGGTTTCGGAGGAAGTTCAGGAGATAGATGAGCATGTTAAATCTGTTATTCAGGATCTTAAGGATACAATGGAGGATTCTGGTCATTCGGTAGGTATAGCTGCTCCCCAGATAGGTGAACTTATAAGGATCATTGTAGTTGACCCTTCTAAAAATAGTAGATGCAAGGAACACCATGGCCCCAATGTGATGATAAATCCTGAAATAGTTAAGTGGGAAGGATTGACACAGTTTCGTGAAGGTTGTATGAGTGTCCCTGATTATACCGGCAATGTTGCAAGGGCAGAGAAGATAGTTGTACAGTTTCTTGATGAATCTGGAGAACAAAAAGTTTTTGAAACCTCTGGTTTTGAAGCTATTTTAATACAGCATGAAATAGATCACCTTGATGGTGTACTGTTTATAGACAGAATAATATCCAAAAGAACCGATCTATTCAGAAGGAAGAATTACAAATGAGAAAGGTTGTGATAACTCAAAAATTACCCTATGAACTTGAAGATGATTTTAGAGGGTACCAATTGGTATACAATAGGGAAGATAGACAGATGGATAGAGCAGATCTGTTGTTGTCTTTAAGAGATGCAGATGCTTTGATCTCGATGCTTTCTGATAAAATTGACAGGGAGCTGATAGATGCCGCCCCAGATTTAAAAATCATAAATAACTACGCTGTTGGCTATAACAATATAGATGTCGATTATGCAAAGGGTAAGGGGATTCTTGTCTGCAATACCCCCCATGTCTTAACAGAGACTACTGCAGAACTTGCTTTTGCCCTTATGATTTCAGTTGCAAGGAGAATAGTTGAGGCTGATAAGTTTACAAGAATGGGTAATTTTGTTGGCTGGACTCCAAACCTTTTTCTTGGAACTGATCTCTATAGAAAAAGGGTTGGGATATATGGTTTTGGAAGAATAGGGCAGGCCTTTGCAAGGTGTTGTCGTGGATTTGAGATGGATATTGTATACACTGGAAATACGAGAAAGTATGAAGCTGAGCTAAATCTTGGAGCGCGATTTGTAGATTTTGATGAATTAGTTAGTAGCTCAGATTTTATAGTTGTGTTGGCTCCTTTGAATGAAAAGACAAAACATGCCTTTAATCTTGATACATTTAAAAAAATGAAAAAGACTGCTATATTTATAAATGCTGGCAGAGGTCCGATAGTAAAGGAATCTGATCTGGCATATGCATTGAAAAATGGGATTATCAGGGGTGCTGGCCTTGATGTTTATGAATATGAGCCTGAAATATCTGAAGAACTTTTTGACCTTGATAACGTAATCCTTTTGCCCCATATAGGTAGTGCATCTGAGAGTACGAGGGAAGAGATGGCAAAATTGTGTATAAACAGTGTGAAAAATTATCTTGAAAAGGGTATAATACCTGCCAACGTTATTTAAATTTTTTTGCTAAACTCATAAAAACATATCGATGCTGACTGTGAAGCATTTAATGAATCTATTTTTGCTTTCATAGGTATTTTGAAAACTACGTCAGCTTTTTTCAGGACATTTGTCCTTATACCATCCCCTTCTGACCCTATAATAACTGCAGAAGGTTTGTTTATTTCGATATCTGAGATAGTCTGGTTCCCGTTCATATCTGCTGCATATATCCAGAAACCTATTTTTTTCATCTCTTCAATTGTCCTTGAAATATTGGTGACATGTAAAAACTTGCTATATACCAATGCCCCCGCACTGCTTTTCAATACTGCAGCTGTTATAGGTGCCTGATTATCCTTTGCAATAACAAAGGTTTTTACCCCAAAACAGTGTCCTGCCCTTATTATTGCCCCAAAATTTTGTGGATCTTGAATGTGATCAAGGATACATACCAGATTGTTTTCATCTTTTTTATCAATTAACTCTTCAAAAGTTATAAATTCTACATCAAATTCAAAGGCATAACCCTGTGAATCTTTCCCAAATTTTTCTTTATGTTTGTTTGGTTCATAGGTTTCATAGGGTATACCATGTTTTTTTAGAAGCTCAATTACTCTGTCATCATTTTTTATAAACCCTTTTTTCATTTTACCAACGTTTAATGCTTCATAAAATGGGTTTTTACCATATGCGAGCATACTATTTATTGCACTCCACATTTTTGACCAGATCTGGTGTCCCTTTTACCCAGCCTGTTATCCCGTTGTATGTTATTTTATACCATTCATCTTTTTTGTCTAAAATAGATAAAACTGAACCTTTTGGAGCAACAGTCTTAAATGACGAATCTGTTGATGGAGCAAGCCTTACCTTTAAGTTTGCTTTGAGCTTTATGCAGGATTTATCTACTTCAGGTTTTGTAATATTCTGTTTTTTTTCTACCTCTTTTACTTTTATGTTATTGTATTCAATGGATGAATTGTCATTTTTTACAATATCTACCGGGTGCTGATTATCGATAGGTTTATCTATTGGTTTCTTTTCTACTTCCTCTACCTTTTTTATTTCTCTATTATAAAAAGAAAAAGCTACCACAATACCGATTACAATAAGAGCTGAAATAATAATAAAATTGATATTAAACCTCTTTTTTGTGGTGCCATAGCTGTTATTTTTGATGATATTTGTAGATTTAATAATTGACTGGACATCCTTTATTGTGATTTTACCCATTATCCCAAATGAGTTTAGTAGTTCAGGGATCTTTGAAATTCTATATGGTATACCCTCTGTATGTCTGTAGACCTCTATCATATCATTTTCACTGAATTCCGAAAGATCTATTCTGGCCTGTTCACAGGCTTGTTTAAAAAATTGGATGGTTTCCTGTTTGTTAAAGGGTTTCAAATATATTACAGAGTTTTTTATATAGCTAAAATAGGTGGTTTCCCATTCTTTTATCAGGTGGAAATCTACATTGCTGGAAGATAACATTACGGATAAGATTTTTTTACCCTCATATTCAAAATCAAATAATTTTACAAGATCGTTAACTATATCAGGAGATATGCCCGAGACATCATCCACCACAAGTAGTAATCTTTTACCTTCTGGTATAAGATCTGTGGCATGTTGAGCAATTGTATGTATCATATCAGATTTTGAAAATGATTCATCCTGGTACCCCAATTCTTTCAGGATAGATCTGAAAAATATCTCTGAGTTTTCATAAAACTGACCGAGAATAACTACTTCAAAATAGGGTAACGCCTCTGGAATATGTTGTATAAACCTCGATTTACCAACCCCTACTTCTCCAACGAGAAATATTAAATTTATACCTTCATTGGTAAATCTATCTATAAGGTTATACCCTTCTCTTCTGCTAATAGATAGAAAAAACTGATTTATTTTCTTCATAAACAACAAATTTATACTAAAAATAAAATATTATCAATAAAAATGTTCCAATCCTGCATATTGACTTAAGTTTTTAAATGGGTATAATATTGAAATTAAAAGATTTTATGGGGGCTATATGACTTTTGCATTTAATAGAGGTAGAAGGTTGAGGAAAAATGAAATTATTCGAAGTATGGTAAGGGAGAATAGTTTAACTCTTGATGATCTTATATACCCTTTGTTTGTTGTGGAGGGTAATGGTATAAAGAAAGAGGTTTCCTCTATGCCCGGTATATATCAGATGAGTATAGATTATATTGTTGATGAAGTGAGAGAACTTGAAAGATTGGGAATTAAGGCTGTGATCCTTTTTGGTATACCTGATCATAAGGATGAATTTGGTAGTGAAGCTTACAATGACAATGGGGTAATTCAGCAAGCAATTAGGGCTATAAAGGAAAATTCAAACATATATGTTATTACAGATGTTTGCATGTGTGAGTATACATCACACGGACATTGCGGTATTATAGTCGATGGGGATGTTGATAACGATTCTACCCTTAATTATCTTGCTATGGAAGCTGTTTCCCATGCAAAGGCTGGAGCAGACATGGTTGCTCCAAGTGATATGATGGATGGAAGGGTTTTGACCATAAGAAGATCCCTCGACAGTGAAGGTTTTTACAATATACCGATCATGAGCTATGCCGTCAAATATGCATCTGCATTCTATGGACCGTTTAGAGATGCAGCAGAATCAACTCCCCAATTTGGTGATAGAAGAAGTTATCAAATGGATCCAGCAAATCGTTTGGAAGCTCTCAGGGAGGCAAGATCTGATATAAATGAGGGTGCTGATATAATTATGGTTAAACCTGCTTTACCCTATCTGGATATCATAAGGGATGTAAGGGAAAAGTTTGATATGCCGGTGGCAGCATACAATGTGAGTGGAGAATATTCAATGATCATGGCTGGGATTCAGAGAGGATGGTTTGACAAAGATAGGGTTATAATGGAGGGCTTGATTTCCATAAAAAGAGCGGGAGCTGATATTATTTTGACATATTTTGCAAAAGAAGTTGCAAGGATTATTGGATAATGCTTACGAATAATTGTTCTTTTATATTTGTAAATGGTGAGCTTAAGCCTGTTTGTCTTCCTTTGATGGAAGAGAAATTGTTTTCAATTGATGAACAGATAAGGAAGGCTGAAAAGAATGTGCAATCTTTTATTAACGGTTCTGTGTATCTTAATATGCTATTGTGGGGTGAAAAGGGTTGTGGCAAATCCTCAATGGTAAAACAGCTTCTTATAAAGTATCATAATCTGGGGTTAAGGGTGATACAATTTTTAAATTCTGATCTTTCCGATCTTCATGAGCTTTATTGCAGGTTGTCGCTGGAAGACTACAAATTTATAATTCTTTTTGATGATATCTCCTTTAATTATGATGACGAAAGGTATAGAAGCTTCAAATCTATACTTGAAGGTGGAATCTTTGAACAACCTCA
>JAIWOA010000161.1 GCA_020217115.1 Calditerrivibrio sp.
TCATTGGTGGTTACAACAAAAATATCTGCCCCTTCAAGGACATTTTTTCTTGCCAACTCAAAAAAAGCATCCTCATAGCATATCAGATTCCCAATCTTTTTCCCACTATACTGAAAAAGAACTATTTTATTACCTGCAGTAAAATCGGAATCTGTTCCAAAAAAATATTTTTGTATATCTGAAGTAATAAATTTCATTGGAAAATATTCCCCAAAGGGTACAAGATGTATCTTATCATAAAACTCTATCTCCCCATCTTTAACATAAAAATTGCTATTATAGACCTTTACATTCTTACCATCATTAGTAAACCTGATATTCCCTATGATAAATGGTTTTTTTTCTGATAGATCTTTAAAATAGCTTAATAAATCGATTTCTGTTTGAAGGTACAGAGGGAAAGCTGATTCAGGAAGAACTACAATATCGGAATTTCGCAGGAAAGCCTCCTCCGTATACTTTATAACCTCACTTACCACATTATATTTTTGCTCAATATCCCACTTTTTTTTATGATCATAGGAGGGCTGAACCATGCTAAAAGCGATCTCTTTACTCATTAAATTTGTATCCTTATAAAAATAGTATATATGGGATAACACAATGGTAACAATAAGATATACAAGATATTTTCTGTTACCAGCTATAACTTTTGTTATAAATAAGTTGATGGCAATAATGATAATACCCACCCCCATCTCTCCAACAAGGGCAGCATTCATTAAAATTGGTCTGTAACTTACAGAGGTAAGCCCCAGATTCATCCATGGGAAGCCTGATAGAAAAAAACTTTTTACCATTTCAAGGAATAAAAAGAGGGCTAACATCAAAAAATCTGTTTTAACTTTTGTATAAGCATAAAAAAACACAACGTAATATAATCCAAGATAACATGACAATAGTAATAACAAAATTATACCTATAAATATAGGGGCGTCTCCAAAGTAATTTACTGCTTCTGTTATCCAGAATAGATTGATAAAATAGTAGGATACTCCAAAACTTAAGGATGTAAAAAGCCATTTTTCAGGCTTATGCTTTAAATATAAAAATAGAGGTACAAATGATACCAGATTTATTATAGGTAGCTGAAATCCGGGACCACTAAGAGTGAGTAAAATGGCTGAAATTATTCCATAAAGAATTCCCATGCTATTTTTTATTACATATTTCTCCTCATTTCAATATTTAAGTTGATTTTTTTAAGATTTATTTTATTATTAAAAATATGTTTTATTAAAAAATATAATTAAGGGGTGCTTTATGGAATTAGAAACAAAAATTATAGAGGATAAAAATGCTGTACTATTCTACGTTCCTCCAAGACTTGATGCGAGTAATTCTTTACCTTTTAAAGAAAAGCTCACCGATTTAGTGGACAAAGGGTATAAAAATCTCCTCATAGACCTTTCCAAAACAAATTTTATAGATTCGAGCGGTCTTGGGGCATTGGTAGGGAAAATAAGCACATGCAGAAAAAATGGTGGAGATGTAAGACTAATTTCACCAACACAGAGAGTTGTTGAAATACTTCAGATAACAAATTTAGACAAAATACTCAAGATTTATAAAACATTAGAAGATGCATTAAAGGATTTGTAGATAAACTGATGTAAAAGAGTTAATAAAAATTAATTAAAAAAGGCGGACATTTTGTCCGCCCTAATTTTTTAGTGATGTTCAGATGTGTTAAGATCCAAAAATTTCTCTGCAGCAAAATAAAGTGTCAAGAATACACCCCAACCAAGAGCATATACCATCCATTCTACAATTGATGGAGAGTAGATTGCAAGACCAGCAGAATCTGCAATTACCCCTGAACCTGGAAGAGGTTCTCTCAACACAGGCATCTGACCTGCAACTATAAAGTCATATCTTGTAAAGAAAAGTCCAATCATAAAAGATATTCCAGCAATTTTCAGCATTGCAGGATTTTTACTATTTGTGACTATAATGATAAGAGGTATAAAAACTGCCAGAAGCATCTCCCCTATCCAGAAATTTAATTTAAGTGGGCCAGCCAACATAGCCATAACAGCTTCATAAGAACCTTGTGGCTCAGTGTAAAGAGAAGACATAATTTTCCAGAAATAGAGGAATATCATAATACCGATACCCATTCCCATAAGTTTTGCCAATGAACTAATAGTATCATTGAGCTCTGATGGGATTCTACCTTTGAAAACTATGTTATGAACAATTATAAGCATAGCTGCTCCAGCTGTTATACCTGAGATTACTAAGAATGTTGAAAAATAGATGCCATGAAAAAATGGTCTTGCATTAAGGGAACCAAAAACGTATCCAAGGTTACTTGTTGCAATGGTTCCAACTAAGAGAGCAAAAAAACCTACTATAGCAGAAAGCTTATGGTTAGATTTATTTGGCATAAATACAAGATATAGTTCAACAAAAAGTATCACAAGCTCAATAGAGTAGAAAATACCCATCCAGAATATTGGTGCTTTGAAATTTGGAGTAATAAACATCCAAACCATCCTTAGCGGGTTTCCAAGTTCCAGACCAATTTGAGTAAATCCTGCAAGTAGAATTGCTACAGCCATCACAACTATTCTTTTACTAACTTTTCCATATTTTTCATATCCAAATGCGTGTGCCAATCCACCAATGAAGGCAAGTCCAGTAGATGTTATAACAAAATATGCATATGTTCCTATTAAAAGTCCCCAAGGCATTTCCCTGCTGACATTATATACTGCAGCATGACCTTTGAAAAGTGCAAGAAGTGCTCCGATACCACCTATTCCAAGAAGTATAAGCCCAACTATAATATAAGGATAAGCAGGAATATCCTTATTATATGTGATTAAATTCGCTAAACCATTTTTTGGTGCAGCATGCTCTGAATGCGACATCTTTACCTCCTAACCTATTATATAAAACAATCTTGGTCTTGTGTTACGATCAGGTTTCATCTGAGAAACCTTCTTAGTGGCCAATAACTTACTTACTTCACTATTAGGATCATTCAGATCACCAAATACCCTTACTTTTGGAGGACAGGTTTCTACACAAGCAGGCTCTCTACCCTCTGCAAGTCTGTGGTAGCAAAATGTACACTTCTCAATTGCATGGTGATGATGACTTGGAAATCTTGCGTCGTAAGGACATGCTGTCATACAAGCCTTGCACAAAATACATTTGTCATAATCAACCAGTACAACACCTTCAGGTGTTTTGTAAGTTGCCTGAGTAGGACATACAGATTGGCAAGGTGTATTCTCGCAATGCTGACACTGGGATGGTTCCATTTCCATAGAAACATTTGGATAAGAACCCTTAACCTTTAATGATACCCAAATTCTATAACTTTCTGCACCAATTTCAACATCATTTTCCATTTTGCAAGCCAAAGTGCAAGCCTTACAGTCAATGCACTTTGAAGAATCTAACACTATAGCATATCTTTTATTATTTCCCATCATCGCACCTCATTAAGCCTTCTGAATTTCTACAAAGGTTTCATGCAAACAGGCATTTCCAGAGATAGTCTCTACATAATCAATCAGAATTTCTGCTTCAGAACCACCTTTTTGATAAATATTTGTCAAGCCTTTGGACAACCTGCCAAAACCATGAACATAATAAACAGTATCAGGTCTTATCCTATCTGTTACATAAGCTTTAACTACCTGCTCGCTAATGCTACTTTTTACTTTGACTCTATCACCGTTGTTTATACCCTTTTCAACAGCAGATTTTGTATTTATCCAGATAGAATTTTCTCCACTACCATAAGCTTCAAGGAGATATTTGTCATTTTGTGTCCCTGCATGGGTAAACTGCCCATGGCGGCCAACTACAAATCTAAACTGACCATTTGCTGGCTGAGCAGGTCTCCTGTATACTGGTAATGGATCAAGCCCTTTTTCTTTATATTTCTCAGAATAGAGCTCTATTTTACCACTTTTGGTTTTAAATACAAACCCTTCTTCAAGAGATTTGCCGTAGGTTCTTTTATCAGTTAAATAAAATACCCCCTCCTTCTCAAGCATCTCATAGGCACCTTCAAACATTCTTAACTGTTTTTTCATCTGTTTTTCCCTTGGTGCACTAAACTCCTCAATATACTCTTCAAATACTGCTTTAGCCTCTTCAGGATCATCAGAGTCATCAAACCAACCTGGAATTTCAGCAAAGGCTTTTGCAAG
>JAIWOA010000062.1 GCA_020217115.1 Calditerrivibrio sp.
TGAAAATATCAACAAGAATGAGTATGATAATCAAGGGAAGAAGTTGTTTTCAGAGAAAATATTTTAAAAAATAATAATTTTAAAGAGGTAAAAAGATTGACTGCTATATCTCATATTGTTGGTATAATCAAGTCTATAAATTAAAATTTGGTCAGAATAAAAAAACCTTGGTAGCTTAAACGATAGCCTGTGGATATTTTAACGTAAATATACTAAAATCTATTGGAGATATCCCTATAACTTAAAACTCAACACTCATAACTTAAAAAAACGAGATTGCCTTGCTTCACTTGCAATGACACACATGTGACCACTAAACACTCAAAATTACTTCACTACATATATCTGCCTATGATAGTCTAAAAAGGGTTTGGATGAAAATAGTAAAAGGAAAGCTATAGTTTTTCTTTAATATCGTTATGCTATTACGTTTTATATGAGGTTTTTAGATATATAAAATTAAATGCAGGAATAAATTATAAAAAAAACTTGACAAATTTATAAAAATTAAATATTGTTTGTGTCCATTTTATGGTTGCTGGCGTAGCTCAATCGGTAGAGCAGCTGACTTGTAATCAGCAGGTTGGGGGTTCAATTCCTCTCGCCAGCTTTTTTTATGGGGAGATTCCCGAGCGGCCAAAGGGGGCAGACTGTAAATCTGTTGGCGTGCGCCTTCGGAGGTTCGAATCCTCCTCTCCCCACTTTTTTATGCGGGTGTAGCTCAGCTGGCTAGAGCATTAGCCTTCCAAGCTAAGGGTCGCGAGTTCGAATCTCGTCGCCCGCTTTAAATTACTTTCTCCAATAATAATGTCTATTCCAATAATACCTAATTGTTAAATCTTGAAAAATCTTTCAATTGATAATATAATGCTTTGGAGAGATTTAATATTTTATCCATTGACAAAAGAGATGTTTTTGTAAATATTTTATTTAGAAAAGTGCCACAAGGAGATATGATGCCACATTTGACAGGTAATATTTTCGAAGACTTGAAAGAATTTTTGAAAGGTGATCTGTATACAGACAAATTGCGCAGATTGATGCACTCAACAGATGGGAGTATCTTTAAAGTAGAGCCTATAGCTGTAGTTTATCCAAAAAATAGAGACGATGTGCTTGAAACTGTAAATTTTGCAAAAAAATATGGTTTTAGCATCCATTCAAGGGGTGCTGGCAGTGGTCTTTGTGGTTCTGCGATTGGTCAGGGGATTATTCTTGATTTTTCAAAATATATGAATAGGCTAATTGAGATAAATTTTGATGAAAAATATTTCATTTGTGAGCCGGGGTATAGATTTGGGGAACTTGAAGCTGTTTTAAAAGGTAAAGGTCTTTTTTTTCCCCCTGATCCTTCCAGTGGTGAGTATGCAACATTTGGTGGTATGTATGGTACAAATGCTAGTGGTGCACATTCTGTAAAATATGGAAATGTTGCAGATTATATATTGGATGCAGAAATTGTTTTAAGCAATGGAGAGGTATATTCTGTAAGTGCTCTTCAAGAGGCAGAATATGATGAGTTGCCAGAAGCATTTAAAGAGCTTTATGATCTGTATGTTGATAACGAACAATTGATAGAATCCTCATACCCAAATATAAGATATAATGTTGCAGGTTACAATTTAAAAAATCTTGTAAAGGATGGGAAATTAAATATTGGGAAGCTTCTTGCTGGTTCAGAAGGAACTCTCGCAATTGTCACCAAACTGAAGTTTAGATTAGAAAAGAAACCAGACTTTGATACACTTGTTGTTGCATATTTTGACGATATAATATCATCTGCAAAGGCTGTTCAAAAGCTTATGCCATTAAAGCCTGCTGGTATAGAGATAATGGACAAATCTCTGCTTAGAATTGCCAAAGAGTCAGATGAGTCCCTCAGGGATAAAATACCGCATGGTATAGACAATGTACTTCTCATCGAATTTGATTCATATGATAAAGCTGAGGCTGAAGAAAATGCCATTTTGTCCAAAAGAATACTTGAAGAGGAGAGACTTGCCAGTAGTAGCTTTTTAGCTATAGATGAGGAGGATAAAAGTAAGTTTTGGGCTATAAGAAAGGCTGCTGTACCAATACTATATAAACTTAAAGGGGAAAAAAAGATACTTGCGTTGATAGAAGATGCAGCTGTTCCTCTTGACAATCTTGTAGAATATTTTCAGGGGACATACTCCTTACTGGAAAAATATCAGGTGGATTTTGTGGTTTATGGTCATATTGCAAAGGGTCTTATGCATACCAGGCCGCTGTTAAATCTAAAAAATAGGGAAGATGTTCAGAAATTAAAACTTATTGCCGATGATTTTTTTGAAATGGTACATTCCCTTGGGGGGGCAATATCTGGTGAGCATGGGGATGGTAGAATAAGAAGTTGTTACATAGCAAAGCAATATGGGGAGATATATCCACTATTTTTAAAGGTAAAAAAGATTTTTGATGGTAAAAATAATCTAAATCCAGATATTAAAACTGAGAATGACGAATATCAGGTTATGAAGAATCTCAGGTATGGTGAGGATTACAAAACAGTAGACACAGGCCAGCAGATTTTAAAATGGGACAATAAATTTTATGAAGAAATTGAGAAGTGCCATGGTTGTTCAAAATGTACTACAATTACAACAGCCACAAGGATGTGCCCGATTTACAAATTTACAAGGGATGAAGCTGCTGCTCCTAAGGCCAAAGCAAATATTTTGAGGTATTTAATAAGTGGAGAAATAGATAGCCAGAGCATCTTTGAAGATGCTTTCCAATATGTTATAGATCACTGTGTTAATTGTGGCAGCTGTTACAAGGAGTGTCCTTCAAATGTTAATATCCCAAAGATGGCCATAGAAGCCAGAAGTAGATATGTTAAGAAATATGGTTCAACCCTTGAAAAGAGATTGCTTGTAAGTGCTGAGCTGGCAGGCAGGTATACAAGAAAATTTTCAAAGCTTTTAAATTTACCGATGCATTCAAAATTGATTAGAAGTGTAGCAGAGAGATTAACAGGGATATCTGCAAATAGAGAACCGGTAGAATTCCCTAAAAACTGTCTTTATGAGAGAGTGAAAAGGTATGAAGGTGAAGGGAATATCAAGGTGTTGTATTTTGCCGGTTGTTATGCATCATATATCAGACCTGAAATTGGAGAAGCAGCTATTAAGGTTCTAAAAAGTTTAGGAATACAGGTTGTTATCCCAAATCAGCACTGTTGTGGGCTTCCAATGTTGTCAAAGGGTATGGCAGATGCTGCCAGAGAGAAGATAACGGAAAATCTCCATTCATGGAAAAAACTTGTATACGATGTTGACTATATTGTGGTTACATGTTCATCCTGCGGTTTATCCCTTTCTGAAGAGTGGAGCTATCTTACAAACGATACTATAACTGCTGTAATAAAGCAGAAGCTTATACATATAAGTTCTCTGGTAAATAGATATATGGGTGACAGAAAATTTAAAGCACCAAATAATATCAAGCTTTCCTACCACATGCCATGTCATTTGAAGGTTCAAAAAGATTCTGAGTCTTCTATTAAAATGCTCAGTAGTATTGAAAATATAGATGTAGAAAATTTAAATTCCCACTGTTGTGGTATGGCTGGTAGCTGGGGTATTTCTGCCAAAAATTATGATCTAAGTATAAAAATAGGTTCACCAATGACTGAAAAGCTAAATAACTCTAATTCCCATTTAGGGGTTACCGATTGCCCTACATGTAGAATTCAGATGGAACATATGAGCGCAAAATCTATAAAACACCCAATAGAGATACTTGCAGAATGTTTAGATACATAACGTTATTTTTAATACTGTTTGTTTCTAATATTTATGCTGACATTGAAAACTATTATGTCGGCTTGCGTGCATTTGATGACAAATTTTATGATGTTGCTGCAGATAGTCTAAAAAAATTTGTCGATGAGGACAATTCTTCCAGAGAATCTAATTTTGCAAAATATCTACTTTACAAAATTCATATGAATACCCATGAATACAAAACAGCAAAATTTTATCTGGATATTATAAAAAATATTAATGATGAAAGATTTGATAGTAAAACGATCCTTTTTGATGATATATTTTTGACTGCATTGGAAGATTGTGAGAAAGCTTATAAAATAATTGATAGTCATAAAGATGTAAATCTCACAAAGGCATTATTAGGGACCAAATGTTCCCTGGATAACAATACCGATATCATAGATTTACCTTCGATGTCGGATAGAATGAAATTCTACTATATTATGCAGATCGAGAATCGGGAAAAGATAAAGGAAACCTTCGAATTAATTGATAAAAAGAAGCTTTCAAATATGGAACTAAAGGCATTGAGTATAAAATTATACAAACTTGAACTTATGAAAGAATTTTGGGATGTTTATGAAAGATATAGGGACAAAGATACTATAAATCTGGCAATTGAAAGGGTCTGGAAAACAGGTAAATATGAAGATGTTTTGAAGGGTTACAAATATAATAGCAAACTTCAGCTTTTACCAGAGACCTACTGTATGGTTTTAGATGCAAATTTTAAACTCAATAGAACCTTTGACTGTAGTATAGTGGACAAATGTTTTTCCGAAAAAAATGAAAACTATGCTAAGGCTATGTTTCAATGCCTTGTTAATAATGCTGATAACAAAAAGTTAAAACAGTTTGTAGATAGTCTTAGCGATAATTACACATCTTTTTTTTGTGAGACAGGGGAATACCTTATTAGTAATAAAATGTTGGGGAAGAGTAGATACGGTTTGTTGAAAAAATGTGGCAATCTATATGATATTTCAGAAAATCTATTAAAAAACCGATTTTTTGATGAGTTGATACTTTTACACAGGGATATTAAGGATGATAGATCCCATTTTTATCTTTCATACTCCTATGGTATAAAAAACAATAAAAAAGAATTAAAAAAATACTATTCTATGATTGGGGATCTTAATTTAAAAGATAGATTAAAAAAGAGGTTTGGAAAAATATTAAGATGACAAAAAAACTCTATATAAAAACCTTTGGATGTCAGATGAATGAATATGATACAGAGAGGATTATATCTGCCTTTGAAATGATGGGGTATGGGATGACAGATGATCCATCGGAAGCTGATTTTGCAATTATAAACACCTGCAGTGTGAGGGAGAAACCCAGTGAAAAAGTCAAAAGTGAAATAGGAAGGTTAAAAAAATACAAGAAAGATAATCCAAATTTTAAGATAGGTGTAGCTGGTTGTGTCGCCCAGCAGGAAGGGGAGGCAATTTTAGATTCAAATAGTTATGTGGACATGGTTTTAGGAACAGATGGGATACCAAGGATTGGTGAGGTAGTTGAAAGGGTAGAAAATGGTGAACGAATTGCTGTAACAGAGTTCTCCTCTGATAATTTTACCATACCTAACTTTTCTCGAAATAGATCTGTAAGTGCTTTTGTCACTATAATGAAAGGTTGTGATAATTTTTGTAGTTACTGTATTGTACCCTATGTAAGGGGAAGGGAAAAAAGCAGAAAGTCTATCGAAATTCTTGATGAAGTGAAATATTTAGTGGATAATGGAGTAAAAGAGGTAACTTTTTTAGGTCAAAATGTAAATTCCTATGGAAAAAACCTTGACGAAAATATAAATTTTACACAGTTTCTATATATGGCAACCAAAATAGATGGATTGGAAAGGATAAGATTTGTTACATCTCACCCTAAAGACTTTAGCGGTGAGCTTGTGGATCTTATTTCTTCTGAAGAAAAAATTTGTGAGTACCTTCATCTTCCATTGCAGGCTGGATCTGATAGCGTATTGAAAAAGATGAATAGAGGATATTCCTATTCTGAATATTTTGAAAAGGTTTCAATGGCGAAGGAAAAAATTAAAAACATTGCTATCTCCTCTGACTTTATCGTTGGTTTCCCGGGGGAGAAAGATGATGACTTTTTAAAAACCCTCGATGCTATAAAGGAGATAGAGTATGAGACTATTTTTGCCTTTAAATATTCTCCCAGACCAGGTACGAAAGCCTCAGATATTGAAGATGATGTTTCTGAAATAGTAAAATCTCAAAGACTTAAGAAACTGCTGGATGAACAGGAAAAGATCACTTCAAGGTTGTTAAAAAGTCAGATTGGTGAGATTCAAGAAGTAATGGTTGAGGGTATTAGTAAAAAGGATAATAAGGTTTTTTCTGGGAGGAATAGGAGAAATAGAATAGTAAATTTTGTTTCTTCTAAGGTTTTAAAGGCAGGGGATATTGTTAATGTAAAAATATTAGAGGCGAAAAAGAATTCTCTTTATGGAGAAAAGATATAAATAGTTTTGGAGGCAAGATGCTTCAGTTTAAAGTAAAGTGCGTTATAAAAGACCCTTTGGTTTCCACCTATTCGGTTGTTTTACAGAGTATCGATGACAATTACATGATAGTCATCCCAATTGGTCCATTTGAAGCAGAAGCTATATATACACGTCTTGTGAATATAAGATCATCGAGGCCTATGACCCATGACCTCATGGGGAATATTTTATCACAGCTTGGAGATGTGAAGCTTATTAGAATGTGTATAGACTCCATAAAAGATGGCATTTTTACTGCAAAATTGGAGATGGAGCATGGAGGTAAACCTTTAAGAATTGACTGTAGACCATCAGATGGGATTGCTCTCTCCCTCAGATCAAATACACCAATATATGTGGAGGAAGATCTGGCAAAAAGAAAAAATTGTGTATCCAAAAGATGTTTGAGCGATAGGGAGAAGGTACTTATAGAACAGCTTATGATGGATCAAGAGATGACATACCTTTAGGTGATATATGAAAATTTCTCTATTACAGATGAAGATTGAAGATAATTTTAAAAAAAATATAGAGAAGGTCTCAGACTTCTCTTCAAAGGTGCAGGGTTCTGTAGTGGTTTTACCAGAACTCTTTACAACAGGCTTTAATTATGATTATATAAACTCTTTACCTGAGGATCATGATACTATTTTGTCCAGGTTACCATCTGGGAATACATATGTAGGTTCAATAGTAAAAAAAATTGATGGTAAAACATATAACTCCTTTTTCTTAAAAAATGACAGGGGTTTTGATTTCCCCTACAGCAAAATTCATCTTTTCCCTTTAATGGATGAAGATAAACATTTTACAAAAGGGAAAGGGCTTGCAGCATTCAAGCTTGAAGGTGCTGTTTGTGGCTGTGGCATCTGCTTTGATCTGAGATTCCCTGAGATGTTCAGAATATATTTTAAATCAGGTGTTGAGATCTTTTTTCTACCTACAGAGTGGCCTGCATCGAGGAAACACCATCTTGTAACTCTTGCCACCGCAAGGGCTATAGAGAATCAGTCTTACTTCATTTTCTGCAATGCTGTTGGAAATATTTGGGGAGAGGAATTTGCTGGGGAATCGAGTGTAATTGATCCTTATGGTGAACTGGAGCTTTGTATGGGTAGTCAGGTTGATACTATCGATATTGTAGAAATAGATATAGAAAAAGTCAGAGAGTTTCGCAGTAAAATACCCACTTCTGCATATCTTAGGCCAGATATTTATGGACAATAGACTGCTGATAGTTGGTGGTTTTGACGAAAAAGAGCTCTCAGTATTAATCGGTTTTGACAATTTCTCTGTAAAGATTTTACACAGAGAGGATACCGATTATATTCTAAAGGATTTCATAAATGCTGAATCTGCTGCAGTATCCCCTCTTGAAATAAAGGTAATATTGTTCCATAATTTTAACAAGGAACAGATCTTTGACTTTATTAATTTTTACAAATCCCTTGGTATGGCAAGGCCGATATTTGCGATGGTTACCCAACATTCAATAGAATGGAAGATAAAAGACCTCATTTATCACCTTTTACAGGAAGAAAAGGAAGTTAAAGCTTCTAAATAGATTTTTGAAGTTTAACTAATTTTAAACTCAACCCCCCCTTCCCTCATCTCATTGAGGGATTCTTCAGCTATTTTAGTTATATTTTTTACATCCTCCATATTATGTGCTGTTGATAAATAACATATCCTTCTTTCCCAGGTATATACACCTTTTAACATCATAAGGAAAAAGAATATCTCAAGCTCAATGGGGTCACTTGCAAAGGGGTAATCCCCAAAGGTCATAAATCTGAAAAATGAGGAGAATTGGTGTACCTTTATGGGAGCATTTTGCTTTATGAACAGGTTATTCAGATCTAAGGCGAGCTGTTCTGTGAGTTTGTTTGTATATTCTTGAAGTCTATTTTCATGTCTTTTTATCTCTTTTAAGGAAGCAAGAGTGGCTACGATTGATAGTGGATGTTTGTAATAAGTACCTGCAAAAAATATTACATCTTGATCTGGGTGGGAATCGTCGCCAAATCTGTAGTATCCACCATCAACAATTTTCATTATCTCTTCTCTTCCACAGACTGCTGAAATTGGTAGACCTCCACCAAGTGCTTTACCATAAATAACTATATCTGCATTTATATTAAAAAGTTTTTGTATCCCACCGGAATGAACTCTAAAACCTGTTACCGTTTCATCAAAAATTAGTAGAAAATCCTTTTCATTTGAGATTTTTCTGATCTCTTTCAAAAAGGTTACTGGTTGCAGGGATGGATTTCTTGTCTGTACAGGTTCTGCCATAACTGCAGCTAATTCATCTGCATGTTTTTTTATAAATTCCAGTGACTCATCCTTACCATACTCCAAAACATATATATCTGATACCATCCCTTCTGTTGTTCCAATGGATATAGGATCTGTTTTACCATTTAGATTTCTGCCAAGTACTCCGTCAAATGTTCCATGGAATGAATTAGCAAATATTACAATTTTATCTTTTTTTGTATACCCTCTTGCAATTCTTAATGCAAACATTACAGCTTCAGAACCTGTGCCGCAGAAAGTTACCCTATCAACACCTGTAAGCTGAGATATGAGCATAACTGATTCTCCTGCTTCAATGGTCTGAGGTCCAAGCTCAAATCCCCTCTCCAACCTCTCTTTAACTGCATCATATACAAATTTTGGTTTATGCCCATGGAAGCATACTCCATACCCCATAGCAATATCGATATATCTGTTACCATCGATGTCTGAGAAGTAGGCTCCATAAGACTCATGGGATATTATGGGATAGATCATCTCCTTAAGAGAGATCTTAAAACCAAGGGAATTGATCCAGTCACAGAGACTATACCTATATGTTGAGACATATTTTTTTGATCCTGCAGTTTTGTTGTTATATCTGTAGATCAGATCTTCTATGAATTTTTTCTGTTTTTCTGTAAAATTATGATCTTTTAGTTTAAACCCTCTGATATTCTCTATAGCCATAGCAACTCCTGATAATCTTAGGATTTTAATAGTAAACTCTTTTATAATTTTTTCAAGAAATTTATTAAAATGCAGATGGTGGCTACATATCGATCAGCATATTTAAGCTATAATACTCATAAATTATCTACCAACTCTACCAATAATTTTTAAATTCTGAGCCATTTTAAATATAAAGACTTGATTATAGCAACAATATTATACATAGCAGTCAATCTTCTAACTCTTTAAAATTACTATTTCCATACATATTTTCTCTGAAAAAAATTTTTCTGCTACCAATTGTGACAGTAATTCAATTCATATCTTCACAGGTAGTTGTGAAATAAAATTTTTCAATTTGACAATGATAACTATCTGTGTTAGAAACCGATATCACTTAATTAAGGGGAAGTCCGGTGAGAGTCCGGCGCTGTCCCGCAACTGTAAACTGGACGAAAGCTTTTACAGCCACTGTTGGAAAAATCTGATGGGAAGGCTAGCGAGTAGGATGAAAGTGAGCCAGGATACCCTTTTGTGAAATACCTTACGAGGATAAGGAGGTAATCTATGAGATTTTACCCTTCTTAAATTATACCATATCATAATATCATCCAATAAGCTATTCTTTTAAAAATTTAATGGAGGTTTTTATGCATATTATGGAAGGTTTTTTGCCAGTTAAAGATGCTGTTATATGGACTGGTGTTTCGTTACCTTTTTT
>JAIWOA010000063.1 GCA_020217115.1 Calditerrivibrio sp.
GGTGTATGGCACAATGAAGATAAAAAAAACAATGAATGAAAAGTCTGATTATAAACTACTACTGGGCTTTGTAGCTGCATTCTGCTTTGTTTTATCTTCCTTAAAGATCCCATCTGTGACAGGTAGCTGTTCACATCCCACAGGTGTGGGGCTTGGGGCTATTTTGTTTGGTGCTTCTGTGATGGTACCGATAGGCTTTATCGTGTTATTATTTCAAGCAATATTGATAGCTCATGGTGGGATAACAACTCTGGGGGCCAATCTATTTTCGATGGGGATCGTGGGCCCATTCGTTGCTTACTTCATCTATCACACCTTTAATAGATTGAATGTAAATAAAAGTTTCTCAATATTTTTTGCAATATTCCTGTCTGATCTATTTACCTATATTGTGACATCTTTTCAGCTTGCTTTAGCTTTTCCAGATCAGGTAGGTGGGGTTATGTCATCATTTTTAAAATTTGCATCTATTTTTGCAATTACTCAAGTTCCAATAGCCATTATAGAGGGGATTGTAGGTTTAATTACACTAAGCTATATATCAAGCCTGGTTCAAGATGACAAGCTTATAACATTCAAGAAGCAGGAGGTTTAAGTATGAAAAAAAATCTTATGCTAATCGTCATAGCTCTGGTTGTGGGAATTCTACCTCTATTCTACAATTTTGGCAAAAATTTGGAAGAACCTTTTTCAGGCTCAGATGGTCTGGCTGAAAAGAAAATAACTGAAATATCAAAGGATTATAAACCATGGTTTTCTCCAGTATTTGAACCACCAAGTAGTGAAATTGAGTCTCTACTATTCACTTTGCAGGCTGCAATGGGGGCAGGAGTAATTGGGTATGTTATAGGCTATTTAAAGGGTAAAAAGGTAAATGGCTAAATTTCTCATAGATCCGCTGGTATCTATTGTTTTATTTGTTAGTGTTGTGATCTTCTCTTTTATAAATAAAAGGGGAGATCTCTTTATATTTATTAATACTATTTTGTTATTTTTTATATTCATTAGCACTGACCGTAAAAAAGTTATCACTTTCTTTTTTATATATCTGTTTGCTATTCTCCAGATTACCCTTGTGGCAATCGATATTAGTAATGGTATAGGTTTTGAAATCAATAGATTTAAAGAGTTATTTTATAGAGGGACTACCCTCATTTTTATGCTCTTCTTGATTTCAAATAAAGTAACTTACAAAAGTATTATAAATATTCTCAATACTATCAAGGTGCCAGCAACACTACTTGAGCTTATTTCCATATCCATTATCGGTATTCAAATACTGGCAAGATCTGCTTCAAGGCTTATTACATCTATGAAAAGTCGAAATCTATTCTCAAAACCTCTGATTGGTGTATATTCCACCGGAATCTTTCTCGGTGTAATGTTTAGAAATATCATCTATGACACAAATACATTATCACTTGTTTCAAATTCGAGGAGAATAGATAGATTTTACTGTATTATGGTTGATGATATAAAGATCCAGAAGTGGCAATTATTGGTATCAATATTTTTTGGTACTGCTTTGATCTTAATGGGGGTATTTTTAAATGGAAAGTAGTTTAATCGATATTAATAATTTATCATACAAAAATGTGTTTCAAAATTTAAGTTTTTCTATCAAAAGGGGTAAAGTTTATCTCATACTGGGGGATAATGGAAGTGGGAAGACTACGCTTCTATACCTTATTCAAGGACTCTACAGGCCAGATATAGGGGAGATATTTTATTGTGAAGAAGCTTATGACTATAGAAATAGATGGTTGAGTTATCTCAGGGGTAAAGTTGGATTGCTATTTCAAAACCCAGATTATCAGGTTATAGGTTTAACTGTAAAGGATGATCTGGGATTGGGACTTAAAGTAAATGGGGTAGATAGAAAAAAGATAGATGAGTATGTGGATCTTGTATTAAATAATTACAATATATTCCATTTAAAGGATAAAAGGACAGATCTATTGAGTTTTGGAGAGAAAAAGAAGGTATCTCTTGCTGCTATTTCTCTATTAAATCCAGATCTTTCACTTCTTGATGAACCATATGCTGGTCTTGATAAAAGTGGTAGACAATTTGTCGACGATTTTATAAAAATTTCAAAACAAAATGATAAAACTGTAGTTATTACAAGTCATGAGCCGGGTGAATTCCTGTATTACGTTGATGAAATATATTTTATCAAAGATAGATCCCTTAATAAAATAGATACACTAAATGAGGATTTTATACCAGTTTATATGAAAAATATCCTTCTACTCTCAAAATATGGCTATCTTGATAAACCTTTACCAGAGGATATTTTAAAGGATTTAAAAAAATGAAATCTGCATTCATGGTTGCTGCACCCCATAGTGGTTCAGGGAAAACAACCCTCAGTCTGGGTATCTCAAGGGCTCTGACAATGAAGGGGCTGAAGGTTCAGGGGTTTAAAGTTGGGCCTGATTACATAGATAGTTCCATTCTGGCCAGGGCAACTTTTAATGATGTTTATAATCTCGACAGGGTATTAATTAAGGATGATGATCTTAGGCGATACTTTTATAATGGAATCTTTTTAAATGATGTTGCCATTGTTGAAGGGGTTATGGGTTTTTTTGATAGTTTTGATACTATAAACTTTTTTGGAAGCTCCTATGATCTATCAAAGGAGCTTAATCTACCTATTCTTTTTGTTATTAATTCATTACCTTCCCTCACCTACTACAGTATGCTGATAAAGGGGATGGAGGCTTTACTAAAAGATTTTGATGCAAAAATAGGTGTAGTAATAAACAAAGTCAAGAAAAACTATATAGATGAAAGGGTGGCATCTTCCCTGAGGTATCATACCGGAGCAGAACTTCTCGGTATTTTACCTGAAAATGAAAAAATAAAGATCCCCTCAAGACATTTAGGTTTATTTGGTGGTTTTGAGATTGATGATACTTTTATTGATACTCTGGCTCACTGGATAAGCTCAAATCTCAATCTTGACGATATACTCTCCTATTTTAGTTATGACCTGAAAGAAGAATGGGAGGGGGATAGATTACCTCAGAAGAAGAGAAAAGATAAAAGATGCTTTATTGCAAAGGATAATGCGTTTTCTTTTTATTATAAAAATAATTTGGATATAATAGAAAGCTACGGATATGAAATCAGATATTTTTCACCATTAAATAACTATGAAATAGATAATGCTGATCTGGTTTATATTGGGGGAGGTTACCCAGAAATGTATGCCAGCGAACTCTCTAAAAGTTATTACACAATTGAAAGTCTAAAAAAACTATTATTAGAAGGTGTACCTATATTTGCAGAGTGTGGAGGTTTTATATACCTTGGTAGAGGTATACAGATTGACGAAAAAAGATACCCTATGGCTGGACTGTTTGACGTTAGCTTTGAGATGACCAAAGAGCTGAAGATGCTTGGTTATGTCACATTGGAATTGAATAAAGAGAGCAATTTCTTTTATTCAGGTAGAGGGTATTATGGCCATCAGTTCAGATATTCTAAGATTAAGGATCTGAATGAACCTCTGGTATCTGTTGTCAGGAGATTGGGTAAAGATACTGAATTTATGGATGGCATCTTAAGAGAGAATTGCTTTGGGAGCTATACCCATTTTAATTTTTCCACTACAAATATTTTTGAAAAACTATTTGGGGAAGGTATATGACTAAAAGATGTATAATTTTAGCTGCATTTGGAACAACTGATTTAGAAGGTATAAAGGGGATTTTGAATATCTATGAAAAATCCAAAATTCTCGGTGAAAATTACCTTGTATTCACTGCTGATTTTATCAGAAAAAGTTGGAACAGAATGAAAGAAACTGAGGAGGGTCTTAGTCTTCTAAATAGGGGGGTTATTCCACCTGAAGTGTTTAATGTAAAGGGTTTAATATCCCAGATCGGTTATTGTTTTGACATGGGGATACATGATATTTTAGTTCAACCTTTACATATTTTCCATGGGGAAGAATATGAAGGTATAAAAAGTACAATAGAACAGATCTTAAATATAAAGGATAAAAATAGCCACAAAAGAAAGATTGCCCTTGGTAGACCTCTTCTGGGTGCAAACTCATCCCCAAAGCACTACAGGGAGGATATTTTAGAGGTGGTTAGGGTTCTGGATACTGATGTCAAAATGGCCAGAGAACAGGATGCATGTCTGATATATATAGGCCATGGTAATGAAAACTATTCAACGGGAGCTTACCTTGAGACTGAATATTATTTTAGGAAAAATTATGGCGAAATGGTATTTTTCGCAAATATTGAAGGATTCCCTTTTGTTGAAGATCTCGTCAGCAGGATCAGGGCAGGTAATTTTAAGAAAGCTGTACTAAAGCCATTTATGCTTGTGGCTGGAGATCATGCCAAAAATGATATTTTTGGGGATATTGATTCAGTTAAAACTATCTTAGAATCTAACATGATTGAGGTAATACCTGTATGTAGTGGATTGGGAGAGATGGACTGTATAGGGGAGATATTTATAAATAGAATAAAGGAATTAATGGATGAAAAGTAAACTTTTTATAGTAGGTTCTGGGGCTGGTCGTGGGTTGATTACATTAAGAGGAATTGAAGCATTAAACTCCTCTGATGTAGTTTTATACGATGCATTGGTATCCCAGGATATTGTTCAGCTTATTAATAAGGATAAGATATTTGTGGGGAAGAAAGGTTTTTCATCCCACTCCATTGTCCAGGATGAGATCAATGAATATCTTAGGGTATTTTTGTCACAGGGGAAGACTGTTGCAAGATTAAAAGGTGGAGATCCAGCGATTTTTGGTAGATTATCTGATGAGATAGATCTGGCAAGAAATATGGGGGTCGAAATTGAGATAATACCTGGTGTTACTACTGCAAGCTATTTTAGTGCAATATTAAGTCAATCACTTACATCAAGATACGTATCTTCTGGCGTTGTATTTATTACGGGGCATTCCAATAAAAAAGATCTCAGAAATTTGCATAACTGGCGTGCGCTGGTGGAATTAAAATATACAATTGTTGTATATATGGCAGCTAAAACAATTTGTACCATTTGTGAGCTTTTAACTGATAATGGGTTAGATCCTGAGACACCTATTGCTGCTGGTGAATCCCTCGGTGGCCTGGATGAACGTGTTAGTATATTTTCTGTAAAAGATATTTTAAAGAATGATAAAGAATTTTCTTCTCCTGTTATTTTTATAATAGGGGATGTAATAAAAATTATTGGGGATAAAAGATGAGATTTTATGCATTAGGCATAGGGCCAGGGGATGGAAAGCTGATAACTGTGAAGGCTGTAGATATTTTAAAAAAATCTGATAAGGTTTATGTGCCTCAGTCTGATGAGACTGGTAGAAGTGTAGCACTTGATATAGTAAAAAACTATATCCCCTTAGAAAAGATTCAGCTCTATTATTTCCCCATGAATAATAATAGGGATGAATTGAATATCAGGTATAAAAATCTTGCAGATATGATAAAGGGTGATCTTAATGATGGATTGATCGTTTCCTATGTGACTATTGGAGATCCTCTCATATACAGCACTTTTAATTACCTTTATGAAAAGCTGGATGGAGTGGATATAGAGATAGTGCCAGGTATATCATCATTTTCTGCAGTAGCATCAGTTTTAAAAAGGGATATTGTCCAAAAAGGTGAGTCTTTTTGCGTCATAGAGCCTGAGCATTTCGATAATTTTAATAGTTTGTTGGAACTTTTTGATACGATAATAGTTATGAAAGCCCATCGTGGCATAGAGAAACTCAAAAACCTCTTAAAGGGGGAAAATAGGGTAAAAGATGCCTATTTAGTTTCAAGGGTTGGACTTGATGGTGAACTTATTATAGATTTGAAGAAAGATTCAGATATATCAAAAGCTTATCTTTCAGTGGCATTTTTAAAGGTTGATAGAGGTTGCAGGAGCAGCTTTATTACAAGTAAAAAAGGGGCTGATATCGAAAGGGAGAGTTTCCAAATAATAGATGACCTTGTGGATCTTAGTAGATTTGATGAGGATGAGAAAGTTGTAGCAAAGAGAATGATACATGCTTCTGGAGATGTTAGTATTGCCAATGATATAATATTTTCATCCGGGTGGAAGGATAAGATATTTTCACTTCTCAAAAAAAATACTCCAGTAATTACAGATGTTGAGATGGTAAGATCTGGGATAGGTAGTAAGTATGATAATCTCCACTGTTTCATAAATGATCTGGATATCATTGAGAAATCTAAAAGCTTGAATCTTACCAGAGCTGAATTGTCCATAGAAAAAGGTTTCAACCTTTTTGATGATATAATATTTGTAGTGGGTAATGCCCCCACAGCATTATTGAAAATTATTGAACTGAATAAAGTGTATAATAAAAATATATTTATCATAGGTATACCTGTAGGGTTCGTTAGCGCTAAAGAATCTAAAGATCTCCTTTTAGATTATAATTTAGATTTTATAACTGTTAGAGGTTTTAAGGGTGGCAGCTCTATAGCTGTGGCAGCATTTAATGCAATACTAAGGTTATTTAGAAAATGAGAAATTGTCTTGTTTTAGGTGGCACATCCGATACCAAAAAGGTTTTAAATAAGCTTTTAGATAATTATGACAAAATATATGTAACTGTTGCTACAGAATACGGCTATGAGATATTTAGAGAGTTGGAAAATGAAAAGATAAAAATAATATTAAAAAGGTTTGATGAGGAGTCCCTTAAAGATTTTATATCATCCTTTTCCATAGAGGAGATTATAGACACTACCCATCCATATGCAAAAAAAATCAGTTCGCTTGCTAAAAATATATCAGCGGATATTAATATTAACTACACAGCTATGATGAGGGATACCTATCTCGATTATAAATATGAGAAACTTGTTTATGTTGGATGTTATGAAGATGCTGTAAATTTTGTTCTGGATAGGGATTTATTACCTTCTTTCATAACTACAGGTTCGAAAAACTCCCATAGGTTTTCCCCTATTGCTTCTAATTCTTACATAAGAATATTGCCCTCCGAAGAATCTATTGCAAAGGTAAGGAGATCTGGATTCCCTTCAAAAAATATTATTGCTATGCAGGGACCTTTTAATGTTGATTTAAATGTAGCAATTATAAGGCAGTTTGGGATAAAATCTATTATTACAAAAAATAGTGGGGAAAGTGGTGGGTTATTGGAAAAGATAAAAAGTGCTGAAATCTGTAAAATCCCGATTATTGTGGTGGAGAATGAGTAGAGGGAAAAATTATTTCCCTTTCATTGTTAAATTGGAAGGGAAGAAGATACTGTTTATAGGTGGTGGAAAAGTTGCTGAAGGTAAGATCCTCAGGTTACTAAGTATTGCAGATTCGGTAGATGTGACAGTATGTTCAAAAAATGTAACAAAAGTGCTACAAAAGCTATATGAAGATGGTATTATAAAATTTATATCTATGGAGCTTTTAGAGGTTGAGAAAAATCTATTTAAAGATTTTGACTTTGTAATAGCTGCTACAAATAATAAGAGATTAAATGCTAAAATTGCTGAAGTTGTAATTGAAATAGGGAAATTTGCCCTTGATGTATCAGATTCTAAAAATTCTAATTTTTTCTTTCCAGCTGTCTTAAGTTACGATGATCTTCTGATAGCTATTTCAAGTTTTGGAAAGGAGAAAAAGAGAGTTAAAAATATCAGAGAGAGATTGGAGGAATTTTTTGGGACTAATACTATCTAACGGTATCACTACAGGGTCAGCTGCAGCAGCAGCGGCAAAGGGTATCGTCTTGAAAAAGTTCAAAGGTTTAGTCTCTGACACTGTTTCTGTGGAGTTACCTTCTGGAGAGATTGTAGAAATTCCAGTTACTCTTTATGATGATTTTGCCGTGTGCAGAAAGTGGAGTGTAGAGAGTGATGATGTAACAAATGGGATAGAAATTATAGCAAGGGCAGAGGTAAATAGGGAAGGGACTATTAATATAATTGGAGGTAAAGGGATTGGAGTTGTAACAAAAAAAGGTTTACAGATACCTGTTGGGGAGAAAGCTATAAATCCTGTGCCTATGAAAATGATCAAGGGGAATGTTTTTGATGTAGTAGGTGAAGGGGTTGGAGTTGATATTATTTTAGAAGTTCCTGAAGGGGAGAAGATTGCCAGAAAAACATTTAATAGTAGACTTGGAATTGTGGATGGGATATCGATTATTGGAACAAAGGGTATTATCAATCCTATGTCAGAGGATGCCATAAAGAAAACCATCCAGTATGAGATTGATGTCAAGGTATTTGAATCAGATATCATCGCTCTAACTCCGGGTAACATAGGGGAAAAGTCACTCATTAAAGTAGGTATTGGGAATATAGTAATTGTTAACAACTATTTTGATTTTGCTTTTGATTATTTAAAATCTAAAAATATAAAAAAGATAATAGTTGGTGGTCATCCGGGGAAGTTAGGTAAATTGATTGCAGGAGAGTACAATACCCACTCCAAGAGGGGTATCAGTGCAGTGGATATAATTAAAGAAAAGCTTGGCTTAAGTGGAGATTATAATACTGCAGAGGAGATCTCAAGAATTATTAACCTTGACAATCTTGCGATCTATATTAGTGCTAAATTAAAAGAAGATTTTAACTTTGAAAGGGTTTCAGTTTTTCTCTTCAGAATGGATGGTAGTTTGTGTGGAGTTTTTAAGGATGAATAGAAATCTTTATATTATATCTGTGGGTATTGGTGATTTTGACCTTATTAGTGTAAAAGGGCTAAACCTGTTGAATAAAATGGATATACTTATAGGCTATCCACAATTGATGATTTATTCCAATAATAAGCCTTTTTATGGTGTAAAGACTGTGGAGGAATTAAAAAGTTTTTTATTTGATAATCTCGATAAAATGATAGGTCTACTTGTGTCAGGAGATGCTGGCTTTTTCTCCTTTGCAAAAAGGGTTTATAATGAATTGGGGGATCATATTATGGAAGTTGTCCCTGCGGTATCAACATTCCAATACGCATTATCTAAAATTTTCGAAACTTACGAAGATCTTTCTTTTTATTCTGTTCATGCAGATAATGATATGGAAGGGTTAAAAAGGTTAGTTGACAGGAAAGATAAAATTTTTTTAATTTTGAAAGATAAAAGTCAACTGTTTGAAGTTTATAATATTTTTAATATGGGGGATTATATCATAAGATTTTTTGGAGATCTTAACACAGATAATGAGATTATTACTGATTCTATTGATGAAATAATAGAAAAAAATAGTAAAAAGATTGCAATCTATTGGAGAAAAAATGGGCAGAATAGTTTTCTTAGGGGCAGGTCCCGGTGATCCTGAACTGATCTCTTTAAAAGGGTTCAAATTACTTCAAGATGCTGATGTTGTCATCTATACTGGTTCTCTTATTAACAGGGATCTTTTAAAATATTGCAGAGGTGACTCGATATTGATAGATTCTGCGAAACTTAATCTTTTAGAGATCATAGAGCTGTTTAAAAAATTTTTTAACGAAAAAAAACTGATCATACGGCTTCATACGGGAGATCCATCTATATATGGTGCAATTTATGAACAGATGGTTGAGTTAGATAAGTCTAATATCCCATACGAAATAGTACCCGGAATAAGTTCGATGCAATTAGCTGCAGCAAAACTAAAGGTTGAGTACACAGCTCCTGAAATTTCCCAGACAATTGTTATTTCAAGGATTGAAGGGAACACTCCTGTTCCTGATGGAGAAAAGCTTGAGGTTATTACAAAGTCTAAGGGGACGTACATTTTTTTTCTATCTGCTTCTATGCCAGATAAAGTGCAGAATATATTTTTTAAGAATGGGTGGGATCCAGATACACCAGTTGCAGTATGTTATAAATTAGGTTTCTCTGATGAAAAGATAATAAATACAAATCTGGAAAGATTGAAGGATGACATTGATACCAATGGTATTGAAAGGCATGCTCTAATAATTGTAGGTGAGATTTTAAGAAAAGATAACATAAAAGTTTATTCCAAACTTTATGATAGTGAGTTTAAGCATGGTTTTAGATCGTAAAATAGCTACAATCGTTATAAATGAAAATGGAGTCGATTTAACTCTAAAGATCTTCCCATTTTTTAAGTCAGTAGATATTTTTGCTACCGATGATACTGTAAAAAAGTATGATATGAGGGTTAAGATATCCAGATCTTTCAACAAGCTCAACGATATCTTCAAATATGTAGTAGAAAACAAAATAGACACTGTGGCCTTTATGGCTTCAGGTATTGCAGTCAGGGAGATATTTGCAGTTTCTAAATATACTGATGCTGCTATAGTCTTAGTGGACAACATGGGTAGGTATGCTATATCACTAATGTCTGGACATGAAGGGGGGGCAAATTTTCTGGCTTATAATGTTGCATCGATTATAAAAGCTGAGCCGATAGTTACCACTTTTACAGAAGTCAGTAAAAAGTATATTCTGGGATTAGGTTGCAGAAAAGGTGTAAAATCTGAGACAATGGCTCATGGGATAAGATCATTTCTTGAGGAAAATAGTATTGAAATTAATAGAATAAGGCATATTAGTAGCTGTTCTGTAAAAATAAAGGAGAAAGGGATATGGGAACTGGAGAGGTTGCTAAATATCCCAATTTACTTTGTACCTGAGGAGAGGATAAAACTGCCCCACTATAGATTTAATGAAACTACAGCGAAAAAATATTTTGATATCCCCTCTGTAGCTGAGGCAAGTGCCCTATTATCGAGTAAAAATGGCAGGATAGCTATTCCAAAAAAAAGTTTTGGAGAATATACATTGGCATTGGTTGAGGAAGATATATGAAAGGTAAACTATTTGTGGTTGGAACAGGCCCCGGAGATATAGGATATATGACTAAAAATGCCTTTGACGCTATAAAGATTTCAGATTATATTGTGGGATATACTGTATATGTTGACCTTATAAAAGAGCTGATTTGTGATAAAAAGATATTTTCCACTGGCATGGGACAGGAGATAGATAGGGTAAAATTTGCTCTGGAAAAGGTTAATGAGGGGTATACTGTATCGATTATTTCAGGAGGAGATTCCTCCCTATATGGACTTGCATCCTTATCCCTTGAGATCTCCGAAGAGATCGACTGTGAAATTATCCCCGGTGTAACTGCTGCCTTTGCTGCCAGTGCAAAACTTGGATCCCCCATAACTGAAGATCTTGTCATCCTATCTTTATCAGATCAACTTACTCCGAGAAGTACCATTTTGAAAAGGATAGATGCTGCAAATCAGGGTGATTTTGTTATAGCAATCTACAACCCAAGAAGTAAAAGAAGAAAAGATTTACTTCCATACGCTATCAATACTTTTATGGAAAGTAGGGGGGATTTGCCAGTTGGTATTGTAAAGGAGTGTACAAGGTTAGGGGAAGTGGTTAAGGTAACCAAATTAAGTATGATCGATTACGATGAGATAGATATGTTTACCGTATTGATTGTTGGCAATAGTAAGACTTACATAAAAAATGGGAAAATGATCACTCCCAGAGGATATATGGAAAAATATGAAACGGCATAAGTGTAGCATTTTTATAGGGGGGACATCTTCTGGTGCTGGTAAAAGCCTTATAACTGCTGCTTTATGTAGAATATTTAAGGAAGATGGTTTTAATCCGGCTCCCTTTAAAGGGCAAAATATGTCTCTTAATAGCTATGTTACCATTGAAGGGCTTGAAATGGCAAGGGCTCAGGTGTTGCAGGCTGAAGCTGCCATGATAGAACCTGAAGTGGATATGAACCCAGTATTGCTTAAGCCATTTGGAGACTCAACTTCTCAGCTGATTTTAAAGGGTAAACCACAATTTAATGTAACAAGTATCGATTTATATAGAGATGATATAAATCAGATGCTTGAAAAAAATATTATGGAAAGCTTTGATAAAATTGCTAAAAAATATTTTCCTGTTGTTATTGAGGGGGCAGGATCTGTTAGTGAGCTAAATCTTAAGAGAAAGGATCTTGCAAACACAAATCTTGCTTTAAAAACAGATTCAGATATCTACCTGGTCTCTAATATAGAATATGGTGGTGTTTTTGCATCTCTGTATGGAAGTATAAAGCTGATGAGTAGAACGGAACAGGCAAGGGTTAAAGGGATCATTGTTAATAAATTCAGAGGTGATATGAGGCTATTTGATGAAGGGGTCAGAATACTTGAAGATATTACTAAGAGAAAAGTTTTAGGTGTAGTTCCGTATATAAACAGATTATATCTGGATGAAGAGGATAGTATGTCCATTGAAGATAAAAAGTTTAAATATTCAGATGTTAAAATAGCTGTGGTAAGACTACCCTATATTTCAAATTTTACAGATTTTACTACATTGTCGCAGATTGAAGGGGTATCGTTGATATATACTGTAAAAGCATCCGATCTGGAAGAGGCTGATATAATTATAATACCCGGTACAAAATCTACAACAAAGGATATGAAATTTTTAATAGATTCTGGGCTGAAAGAGGTTATATTGAAACAGCACAAAGATGGGAAAATGTTGATAGGGATCTGCGGAGGATATCAGATCATGGGGTTAAAGATTATAGATGAAAATAGATTGGAGGGGGAGATTGAGCAGATTGATGGGCTTGGAATCTTACCTGTAGTTACAACGTTAGAGAAACAGAAGATAACCAAAAGGAGCAGTTTTTATTTCTCTTCCCATAGATGTACAGGTTATGAGATACATTCAGGTAGAACCGAATTGATTGGTGGTGAGCCGATTGTATCATCTGATGATGGTAAATATATCGGTTGCAAGATTTCAAATAGATCTTTTGGTATTTATATCCATGGTTTTTTTGACAATAGAGCAGTTTTGGAATCGATTCTTGAACCTTACGGTTTAGATCTGAAGTCTAAAAGGATCTATCCAGAAAAGAAGGAGGATTTTTTTAAAACGTTAGCTGAAACTGTGAGAAAAAGTATAGATGTAAAACTGATATATCATAATCTGGGTTTATTATGATTCATGGACATGGTGGAGATAGCTATCTTTATGAAGTAAAGTATGATTTTAGCAGTAATGTAATACCTAAAGAGTACAATAATTCTCTATTAGAATTCATAAATTCCATGAAATTCGATCTTACTATCTACCCTGAACCTGATGCTGATTCCCTTGCAAAGATCTTTGAAAGATTGCATAATTTACATAGAAAATCTACGATTGTTTTAAATGGTTCAGTTGAGGGGATATATTTATGGGCTGAAAGGTTCAGAGGCTCGAAGTTTCTGGTTATTGTTCCCTCTTTTTCAGAGTATGAGGATGCTGCAAAAAGGTTTGGTAGTGATCTGATATTTTCCTCAATTGATGGCATAGAAGATAATATCGACAGAGCTGATTGTATAATTTTGTGCAATCCCAATAACCCTGATGGTAATTTATTGCAAAGGGATTATCTACTAAATCTGGTCAGAAAATATTCAGAAAAGAATTTTCTTATAGATGAAGCCTACATCGATATAGTTGGTGAATCCCATAGCTTGATAGGGGAAGTTCAGAGTTTTGCAAATCTTTATGTATTAAGATCGATGACGAAATTTTTTTCCCTACCCGGCATAAGACTTGGCTTTTTGAGCTTTTCTCCCAAAAACTATTCTGACATTATAGAGTACAAATACCCCTGGAGTGTGAATACAGTAGCTTTAGAAATCGGTAAAGTCATATTGAATAATTATGGCAGGTTTTATCCAGATGTCGAGAGATATAAAGAGGTTGTGAAGAGGTTTTATAGCATGCTCTGTCAGGTGGATGGGTTAGTAGTAACAGAAAGTAAAACAAATTATTTCCTGTGCCGATCCAATATCAAGAGTGGTACCTTGAAAGATATTTTACTTAAAGAGAATGGTATCTTAATTAGAGATGCATCAAATTTTAGGAACTTAGATGAATATTATTTTAGAGTTTCTGCTCAAAATGAGGTTGCAAATATGGAGCTTGTAAAAGCGTTATGTTCGATTATTCCCAACCATTAGCTTTTTTGGTAGCTTTTATTATTGACAGGTTAGTGGGTGATCCAGAATTCAGATATCACCCTGTTAGATTTATAGGTCTTACTGCAAGTTGTATGGAAATCTTTCTTAATAATGGTAGATTTAGAATACTGAAGGGGATGATCTTTACTCTGGTTCTAATAACAATCTGGTATCTATTATTCTATTTTATAGAGAATTATATTGAGAAGTATAAGTGGCTCTATTTTTTTTATCAGATTGTTTTCATCTATTTTGGCATATCATCCTATGAACTTTCTAAAAGAGTTCTGAGGATAGAAAAATTGATAAAAGAGGATATCGATGAGAGCAAAAAAGAGCTATCATTAGTAGTAGGTAGAGATACCAAACCCCTTGACGTACAGGGTATCAGAAGATCAATGATAGAAACCATATCGGAAAATTTTAGTGATGGGTTTATGGCTCCCCTTTTATATTACCTTTTAGGCGGTATACCATTACTTTATGTATATAAGGTTGTAAATACACTTGATTCAATGGTTGGATATAAGAATGAAAAGTTTAAAGATTTCGGTTTTTTCTCTGCTAAAGTTGATGATATATTCAATTTTATCCCATCAAGATTATCTGCATTAATAATAAGTTTGGCTTCAATGAATAGGGATTCCCTTGCATATGCTTTAAGATATGGGAGGAATCATACCAGTCCAAATTCTGGTTACCCGGAGGCAGCTATGGCAGGTGCCATTGGATGCAGATTGGGTGGCCCAAATTATTATGGAGGAATTCTATTTGATAAACCTTATATAGGTGATAATGATAGAGATATTGAAGAATTAGATATCTATAGATCTGTTGAAATTATAAGAAGATCATCTTATATCTCTGTAATAATTGCATTGGGGGTTTTGCTCTTATGAAAAATATAATGTTTGGAACTACCTCTTATATCTACAAAGGTACGAGAGCTGAAAATGTAAGACTGCTTAAGGGTAGTGTTGACGTAGTACAGCTATTGTTTCTTGAAAAGAGTTATCTTTATGAAGATATGAAGGAGCTGCAGGAACTTTATAGGGTAAAGGGAGATAGCAAACTGGATTATATAATACATATGCCGCTGGATCTTAACTTTCTGGAGGATATCGATCTGATAAAAGATTCAATGTCGCAAATATCATTATTAGACCCCAGATACTTTGTAATCCATCCAGAGAATAACAATTATTTTTATAGTATGATACAGAATTTGTCAGCAGAATATCCGATTGTGATTGAAAATATAGATGATATATCGGTATTTGATAATATCCGATGTAAAATCTGTTTTGATGTGGGGCATGCTATTCTCCATGGTGTTGATATTATTGATTTTATAAAACGATATGGTGATGACATAAAAGTATACCATCTACATGGAGTTTTAGGTAAAGTAGATCATGTATCATTAAAATACTTAGATGAGAAATTGCTAATTTATCTTATCGATTTTGCAATTGAAAAGGGTATAATAGGTATAATAGAGGTTTTTAATGAAAATGATTTTAATGACTCAATAAATTATATTAAAGAGGTATTTAAAAAATATGGTTACAGTTATTACAGGTGGAGTTAAAAGTGGAAAAAGCAGCTATGCATTATCAATTGGGAGGGAATTTAAGAAAAAACTGTTTATAGCTACAGCTGAACCTTTTGATGATGAGATGAAAAGGAAGATTAAGTTGCATAGATCTGAAAGGGGTAGAGACTGGGAGCTTATCGAAGAGCCTATCTCGCTTGTCAATGGTATAAAAAAAGGGGAAGGGTATGATTATATTTTAGTTGACTGTTTGACTATGTGGGTTAATAATCTGTTGCACTACAATATAGATACGGATATCGCTTTTTCTGAGTTGATAGGTTATTTAAAAAGTTACAGAGGCAATGTTGTATTTGTAACAAATGAGGTAGGGCTTGGTGTTGTGCCTGTTGATCCAGTATCAAGAAGGTACATGAATCTACTTGGTGTTTTGAATCAAAACATTGCAAGGTTAGCTGACAACCTTATATTTCTGGTATCTGGGTATCCAATCTATCTTAAATCTGATAATAGCAGTATTCTGGAGCATCCATGAGCTATAAGCATTTTAGCAACAAAGATTGTGAATACTACCCCTGTCATAAGCTTGAAAACCAGAATTGTCTTTTTTGTTTCTGTCCGTTGTATTTTTTTGAGGACTGTGGAGGAGATTTTAAGTTTACAAATGGCTTTAAAGATTGTTCAGATTGTGTAAAAAACCATGATAAGAACAGTTATGAGTTTGTTTTGAATAAGCTTAGATTATATTTAAAAAAATAGGTAGTTTCCTCTTACAAAACGAAGGGTGAGTATCTGTCATTGTAAATGTAGTGAAATGATCTTAATTCTGGAGTGTTGAGTTTTGAGTCATGGGATTGCCGCAGGGTTAAAATGACTTTATATATCACCATAATAAATATTTGATTTTCTACTATTTTTGATTTAAATTGTATCTATAGAGGTAAGAGATTATGAAAAAACTGCCGATAGGGATACAGACCTTTGAAGATATCAGAGATAAAAAAGAGAACTTTGTCTATGTGGACAAGACGAAATATGCCTTTGATCTGATTGAATCTGGTAGATA
>JAIWOA010000162.1 GCA_020217115.1 Calditerrivibrio sp.
TCTGAAGTTTTAAATCTTCCTGAAAGAAAGCTCTGGACATTAGATAGGGAGATACAAACATCTAAAAAAAAGATAAAGATCGATCTTCTTACCCCATTGAGGATGAAAATAGATGGTAAATATAAATCAGACTTCGATTATAAAGATCTCATCTTTGCTGCATTTAATAAAGTTAAAATTATTTCCAAAATGTATGGGAAGTATGATAGATTTTATATAGCTGACTGGCATATAAAGCCCAAAACAGTTAAAAAAGATCTTAACTGGAAAGATTATAAACGGTACTCTTCAAGGCAGAAGGCAGAGATGTTTTTAGGGGGGAATGTAGGGAACATTATAATTGATGGAGAATTTTCAGATCTTGAGATCTCTATATTAAAATCTGCAGAGATATTTGGACTTGGGAAAAACACATCCTTTGGATTTGGTTTAGTAAAGGTATCAGAAATATAGGGATTTTCTATTCTGATAATTGTAATCAAAATAACTAATCATTAAAGTTATAAATTGTCTTGTATTTTTTCTAAAACTGTTTAAAATTCATTGCATGGAGAAATTATATTTTGATATAAACTCCGGTATCTCTGGAGACATGACGCTGGCTGTTTTGTTGCAGGCTTCTCCTCGTGGAGATGAGCTTTCATCAATATTAAGTAATATTTTTAAAGTAGATATAGGTATTAAACTCGTTGACAAATTTATAAATGGTATACTTTGTAAAAGGGTTCAGCTAAATATCCCCCATGAACCACATATCCACAGGGACTTCAAATATATCAAAAAAAAGATAGAAGATTCAGATCTAAAGGATAATGTAAAAAAAGATTCCATAGCCATTTTTTCTATTATTGCCGAATCAGAAGCAAAAATACATGGTAAAACAGTAGATGATATCCATTTTCATGAGGTTGGCAGTATAGATTCAATAATTGATATTATAGGAGCTTCATATCTTTTAAATGCCATAGGAAGACCAAAAGTAGAATCTTCCCCAACAAAATTAGGATATGGGATTGTCAATACTGCCCATGGTTTAATCCCGGTACCAGCTCCAGCTACAGTTGATATTTTAAAAGATTTCCCTGTAGAAAGGGTAAATATACCTTCAGAACTTACCACTCCTACAGGTGCGGCTATATTAAAGTATTACGTGGAAAGGGTAGACTATACCTTTAGAGGTGTCATTAAAAACTGTTATTATTCAACTGGTACAAAAGAGTTTGAAAATCTACCAAACATTTTAAGACTTCTTGAAATAGATGAGGGGGAATTTGTTGAAAATCTCCTTTTAATTGAAACAAATTTAGATGATATGACAGGGGAACAACTGGGGGATATATTAAATTTAGCTCTATCGATGGGAGCCCTCGATGCCTTTTTTACACCAATCTATATGAAAAAAAATAGACCTTCCTATAAGCTTTCTGTAATATGCAAGGAAGAAAATAGAGATAAAATAGCAGAACTTATACTACAATATACAACCTCTGCAGGTATCAGATTTAGTAGAATCAGCAGATATGAGATGGATAGAGAGTTTGTATATACAGAGTTAAAAGGTTTTAGATTCAAAGTCAAAAAACTCAGATGGAAGGGTATCGTAAAATTTTCTCCTGAATGGGAAAATCTAAAAGAGTTATCTACCAAGCTTAATATCCCACCTTATCAATTATATTGCGAGGTAATTGATAAGATATCAAGGGAAGCAAAAGATGAATAAATTCATTATTTATAAGATTCTTGCAGTCATTATATCGATAATAGCTGTACTTATAATTTTTAATATTAAGGTCCCCCTTTTTGAAAAGATCGCAAATACGGTAAATGATTCTAAATTCAAAATTAGAAAATTTATTGGAGTTGAACACAAACCAGACAAAAGGGTTGTAATTGTTGACATTGATGAGGAAAGTATAAACAGAATCGGAAGATGGCCATGGGATAGAAAAAAGATTGCTGAATTGATAGAAAAATTAAACATGGCTGGTGTTGTAGGTCTTGATATTGTATTTTCTGAACCATCTAACAGGGAAAGTGACAATATTCTTGCTGAAACGATTATGAACAACAACAATGTAATCCTTGGATACTTTTTCAGGGATACTGCTACAGAAGATATAGATGGGGAAAATTTTGAAAAAATTGCAGAATTTTCAATTTTTAGGGTTAAGATGGAATCTAAATCCACCCATATAAGGGAATTTAACTACATAGAGTCTAATATTCCTGAAATCAATGAATCTGCCCTTGCAAGTGCATTCTTCTCAATAGAACCTGATGTGGATGGCCTCTATAGAAACTACCCTCTGGGATATTTATACAAAGGAGTTTTACTTCCACCCATGGGTATACAGCTTTTAAGATTTTATTTAAATAAAGATATAGAGGTTATTTTAAATGAAAAGGGGTTTAAAGAATTTAGACTTGGAAATATTCTATTAAAAGACAGAAATTACCTGAGATTAAACTATTATGATAACGTTGAATACGTATCAGCTTATAGTATTTTATCTGGAAAAGTTAAGCCAGAATACTTCAAAGATAAAATTGTGATCGTGGGTATAACTGAAGTTGGTGTTTTTGATCTCCGTCCAACACCAATAGATCCTGTTACCCCCGGAGTCTCTTTACATTACACACTGGTATCAAATATATTAAAGTCAGATTATCTCTCTGACAAAAAGCTCCTTGATATTGTTATAATTGTTATCCTCCCATTTATAGCTTTAGGTATAGCCTTTGTAAAAAGAATATATATCAGGGTCTTTCTTTATATAATTGTAGCATCCATTGTAATAGCATTATCCAATTTTCTTTTTGCATTTAAATATATATGGTTGAGTGAGTTTTATCACCTTACCTCTTTATTTTTATCAGCTATCATTTTAGAGGCAATACTATTCTTGATAACTGACCAAAAGTCTGCAATGATAAAAAAAGCTTTTTCCACATATGTTTCTCCTGAGGTTGTTGAAATAATGCTAAAAGATCCAGATAAGTTAAAATTAGGGGGAGAAAATAGAGAAATTACAGTAATTTTCACAGATATTAGGGGATTTACAACCTTATCGGAGAAATTGAAATCTGAAGAGGTTGTCTACATGCTAAACCAGCTTAATACACCTTTGACAAATATAATAATAGAGAATGGTGGGATGCTTGATAAATACATAGGAGATGCCATAATGGCTATATTCAATGCCCCAGTTGATATAGATAGGCATCCTGATAGAGCTTGCCGATCTGCCCTTGCCATGTATCAGACTGTGGAAAAGTTAAGTGAAAAGTTTCAGTCTGAGGGGCTGCCTCCTGTAAAGATAGGCATCGGTGTCAATACTGGAGAAGCAACCGTTGGAAATATAGGTTCAGATGTAAGATTTGATTACACTGCAATAGGTGATTGTGTAAACCTCTCGTCGAGATTGGAAAGTCTTAATAAGTATTATAAAACCCACATCATTGTAAGTGAAACAACAAAGAGTAAGCTTTCTGAGCCATTTTTAATGCGCCAAATCGATAAGGTTGTGGTAAAGGGGAAAACTGAACCTGTAGGGATTTATGAACTACTTCAGGATAATGAAAAGAATAAAGCTATGGTAAAAGATTTTGAAATAGCCTATGGAGAGTATCTAAGTGGTAACTTTGAAGTAGCAAAAGAAAAATTCAAAAATCTGCTTGAAATATATTCAGATGGTCTAAGTGAAGTATACTTGAAACGTTGTGAAGAACTTATGAAAAGTGATATTGATAAGTCAAGCTGGAATGGTGTTTACATTGCTAAGGAGAAATAGAGGGAAGAAACTCTTGACACAAAGTAGATAGAAAGGTATTCTCTAAGCTATGAATCATTATGAAATAGGAAGTTTTTTTATATTTTTATTTGTTCTTTTAGCCCTTGCAAAGTTTCTGGGTGAAATCACTCGAAAATT
>JAIWOA010000163.1 GCA_020217115.1 Calditerrivibrio sp.
GGGCACAGGGGCAGGGTGGTATACAGGCATCAAGGGCTGCAGCAATAGGTGGTGTAGATATAACATCAAATGTTTTAAGCTCAATGCTCTATGGTATAAAACCTACTGGGACGATGGCACATTCATGGATACAGAGTTTTGATTCTGAAATAGATGCATTCAGGGAGTTTGCTAATATCTATGGAGAAAAAACTGTTTTATTGATAGATACATACGACACTATAAAGAGCGGTCTATACAATGCTATAAGAGTTGCAAAAGAGATGGAACATCTTGGCAAAAGGATATTAGGGATACGTCTGGATAGTGGAGATCTGATTGAGCTGTCAAAACATTGCAGAAAAGTATTAGATGAAGAAGGGCTGCACTATATAAAAATTGTTGTATCCAATATGATTGATGAATATATTATAGAGAAAGCGCTACAATCCGATGCTCCAATAGATATTTTTGGGGTAGGAACAAATCTTTCTACAGGTAAACCTGATGCAGCTTTAGATGGTGTTTACAAACTTATATCGATAGATGGAAAACCAAAAATCAAAATATCAAATAATCCAGAAAAGGTTTTACTCCCGGGTATAAAAAATATAGTTAGATCTATTGGTAACGATGGATATTTCAAAGGTGATCTTATTGAACTTGAAAATTGTTTAATAAGTAATAAAAATAGTGAGATTCTATTAAAAGAACAATTTAAAAATGGGAAGAGAAAATTTCCCAAAAAGAGCCTGCAGGATATCGCCCAATATGCACAAAAAAGAATAAATATGCTTCCTGCTAATATAAAAAAGATCAATAAGTCGATAAAATTTGATGTAAAAATATCCAATTCCCTTCTTAATCTTAGAAATGCCATAATAAAGGCACACTATGAGGAGATGCAATGAAATGTTTATTGATTGTCGATGTACAGAATGATTTTTGCCCTGGTGGAGCACTTGCTGTTCCCGATGGTGATAAAGTTGTAGATATAATAAATTTAATAATCGATAAGTTTGAGCTGGTTATATCCTCACAGGATTGGCATCCTTCATCAGGGGCTCACTTTGACAGATGGCCCATTCATTGTGTTGCAAATACAGAAGGGGCAGCTCTACATCCAGCTCTATCAAAGGAAAAGATCGATATATTTTTACTTAAAGGAACAGACGGTTCAGATACAGGTTACTCTGCCTTCGAAGCCACAAACATAAATCTGTCGGATTTACTAAAATATAGAAATATAAAAAGTCTCTATGTTACAGGTCTTGCAACAGAATATTGTGTAAAAGCAACATGCATTGATGCTGTAAAAAATGGATTAGAGGTTTTTCTTGTTAAGGAAGGCACAAAAGGGATAGATGATGAAAACTGCAAGAAAACCCTGGAAGAGTTGAAAAAAAATGGAGTAAAAATAATATCCTACAAAGATATCTAACTTTTTAATATATCCAATATCTCCTTTAATTCCATCTTTATATCGGATCTGTCACTTTTATCTTTAGCATTCAATTTTTTCTTTGCCCCTAAAATAGTCATCTTCTCATCGTAGAGCAGTGACTTAATCTTTAAGATTAAAGATATGTGTTCTTCAGTGTAATACCTCTGAGCTGAGCCGATTTTAACTGGACGAAGTTGCGGAAATTCTTTTTCCCAAAAACGAATTACAGAAGGTTTGAGGTCTGTTAAATTGCAGACCTCCCCTATTCTATAATATATTTTTTTATGCATTAACCTCTTCTTTCAAAATTCTACTTGGTTTGAAAGATACAACAGTCCTTGCTTCAATAACCTTTTCTTCTCCAGTTTTAGGATTTCTACCTATTCTTCTACCTCTGGTTTTAACTTCAAAGCTACCAAAACCTGATATCTTTACACTATTCTTATTCAATATATCTTCCTTGATTGTTGTAAAAACTGCATCAACAACATTATAGATATCTTTTTTAGATATTCCAAGCGTCTCATGGATAATATCAACTATTTCAGCTTTTGTCATACTAACCCCCTTATCATATATACTTTATTTAAAATTTATTTATTTGTCAATATTAAGATTTTTTACATTATACTTTTTATTTTTCAGATTAGCCTTCTCAATAAAATTTGAGACATCCCCTTCAGATTTAAAAGTAGAAATTATAACCTCATAAATATTGGTGTCTTCAACTTTAGACGTTATAACCCCCTTTTGGGAAATAGTTCTTAGAAAACTTACTGCCTCATCTTTATTGTAAAAAACAGCCAAAAGCTCAACAGGCTTTTCCCCTAAATATATTGATGACTTTTCTACATATCTGTATGCTTTATACACAGTTTTCTTCTCCTTCCCCTTTAGATTTGTCTGGAAAGAAACATTAAATTCTTGAATCAGCTTCTTAAGTCTATTTATCTCCTCCAAGTATATCTCATCAATGACAATTGCAAAAGTATTTGTGTTAGATTTTGTATTGTACTTATTTTTAATTTTATCATCTTTTATCTGATGTACATTGTCAGTTTGCTTATTTATCTCCGAAACATTTTTCTCAGCAACATCTTCAATAAATTGTATACTACCTATCTGTTTGAATTCATTAAAAGATTCACCTAAAGACATTTCTGAATCAGTTTCTTTTTTATTACCATTATCCTTTGGAATCAGATTATGCTTTGCACTATCATTATCCTTTTTAACTTCCTGTTTAAGCTTATTTTTATTTAAAATCTCCTTTTCCATAGATTTAATTTTATAGTAAACAAAACCAACAACGATAAATGATATAACTAAAAGTGAGGAAAATATATATACGAAGATCTTTAAAAATTTACCCTTCTTAATGTTGTATTCTTTGCCAACATCTTCAGGTACAGTAGCATCCTCAACGACTACCGTTAACTCCTCAGGTTCGGGAGCAACTTCACCATGCTCTATCTGATAAATTTCTGAAAAACTTTTATCAAAATATCTTAATAAATTTATCTTATGCATCATAATAAAAGAAGGGGATTTTTCCCCTTCCCATTAATCTTCCTCTTCCTCTTCTTTAGCTCGTTTATTTTCTGCAATTACTTTTTCTGCAAGATAACTTGGAAGCTCTTCATAGTGACTAAATTCTATGGTAAATGTCCCCCTACCACCTGTTATACTTCTCAAATCTGGGGCATATTTTAGGACTTCAGACATCGGAACTTGCGCCCTGATATGTTGACCACTAACCTGAGGCTCAACATTCACAATTCTACCCCTTCTTGCATTAAGATCACCAATTACAGCACCCGTAGCATCATCAGGAACAAAAACATCCATATTCATTATAGGTTCCAAAATTATAGGAGAGGCAAGCATCGCAACCTTTTTAAATGCAAGAGAAGCTGCAATCTTAAATGCCATTTCAGAGGAGTCTACGGAGTGGTAAGAACCATCGTATAAAACAGCTTTAAAATCTACAGTAGGAAATCCAGCCAAAACCCCTTTCATACTGGCTTCCCTCATCCCTTTCTCAACTGCTGGTATATAGTTTTTGGGAACCACACCACCCACAATTCTATCTTCAAATTGAAATCCTGCTCCTCTCTCAAGGGGCTGAAGCTCTATCCAGACATCTCCGTACTGACCCCTGCCCCCTGACTGTTTCTTATATTTACCCTGCCCCTGAGCAGTTTTCTTAATAGTCTCTTTGTATGGCACTTTTGGAGTCTTTAGCTCAACATCCACATTAAATTTTCTTTTAAGCTTTTCTACAACCACCTCTATATGCATCTGTCCCATTCCACTTAGCAATAATTCATTTGTCTGTTCATCTCTGTTAACTCTAATACCTATATCCTCCTCCATAAGCCTATGAAGACCAGTACTGACCTTTTCCT
>JAIWOA010000064.1 GCA_020217115.1 Calditerrivibrio sp.
TTATCAGTTTTCTGGATGGCTGAATATTTCATTTCAGCTATCTGGAGTTTAAATCTTGATTTTTCATCTTTTGAAAAATAATTATTGAGAATCTCCCTGTACTTTATATCTGTTTTATCTGCAAACATCTTACCTTTTTCGGGAAAACCGTAACTTTGATAAATATATGCAAAAAATTCTGGATTGTTAAGATAATTGACCCCTGAAATGGACTCAAATCTCTTTATTGCTTCAATGACCTCATCCTTCGATTCAGAGATGACACCCTTTGCAATTGCAATTTTCAACCTTTCAACTGATTCACCACGTAATTCACTTAGTGACTTACCTATTGGTATTATATTTGAAATACTCACATCATTGTCAGTATTTTTTATAAAAACCTCAATACTTTGGATCAGATTCTGGGAGAGTTCTACAGATTTGAGGACTAATGGCTTGTTGACCTTTATATAAAAATCGTTCTGATCAAATTTAATATTTGACTTCGTCAGATCTCCATCATTAAAAGATATTGCAGTTTTATTATTTTTTAGCTCAATGGATCCAACCACTGTACCATTAATTAAATTAATTCCATAACCATTTGACATTAAAGATAAATTATTTGCATGGAGCAAACCATTTCTCTCGATTACAATTCCAGAGGTGAAATTATTCACCTTACTATTTTCAAAAACTGATGAACTATTTGAAATGTTTAAGCTTTCCCCCTTTTCAAAAACAACATATCTTGCAATAAAGGCATCGCTGCCACCATCAGAAATATTTATCTTATATTTATCACCCTTTACCGTAATTGGATTCTTAATATCCCCGTTTAACCTAACTTTACCATTAATGTTCAAAATATAACCACTACCGATCTCCATGACAACGCCAGGTTCAGCAGTAAGTTCCACACCTTTTGCAACAACAGTATTTTCCGAAACTATATATGGACTACCGTCAGCATACATTATAATATTTTCAGATATATCCCTGGGTAAAGCTGTTGGACCCTTTTTTATATAATAAAATTTTATATCCACAGCTTTACTTGGGTTACCAGCTGTATCCCTTGCATATATTCTATAATAGTAAGTTTTACCTACTATAGCTGTTTCATCATAACCCTCTGGAACTTGAGTCACTAAAAGATCTACAAACTCCCCTGCTTCACTCCTCTGAACAAAATAGTCCTTAGCATCATCAACTCTATCCCATGTTAATTGAACTTTCTCCTTCAATCCTGTTACTTTTATATTTTTAACTTCCGCAGGAGGTATTGAGTCAAGCTCTACGGGGTGGGGAACAGTATAGAAAGACTCAAGCTTTGATTTAGGATCAAATAAAGAAACCTTTATCAACTTACCTCTGTTGTTATCCCCATCCTTTACTATATATTTACCTACATAATTGCCAGGCTCAATTTCAGAAAGCTGGATATCCTTACTTACATCCGGGATCTCAGCATTACCCACACAGCCAGGCTGCCCCTTCATAGCGATAAGTATTTCAGAACCAAGCTTGAACGGTGAATCCTGAGCATTTGTAATCACAGAAAAGATAACTGGTGGTTTTCGAACAACACCAACCTTTGGCTCTGGAATACCTTTGGCCATCTCACGAAATAATTTGTCCATTAATGCAATTTTAACAGATTCCCTCAAAACCATTGCAGAAGAAACAGCTGTAGATATCGCTCCCCATGGAGACAATGGAACTCCACCACTTCTCTCTGCTACAGAATCCTCTTTTTCCCAAACAGTCTCACCCTTTTCACCAGAGACAAGCTTACCTTTTACCTTAATTGTCAAGCTTCCATATACCCCGGCATAAACCTTCTCTATAGATATTACTTCAACATAAAAAAGTCCATCAACTCCCAACTTCTTAGATAAGTAGACAGGATCAAAATCTGACCATTTTTTACCCGATTCCTTTTCCAGCAGAGCTATCTTTTCATCCACTTCATCAAGTTTTATATTTTCAAATTTCTTTGAACTGATGTGGTTGTTAAAGGTTGTTCTAAGTTCTTTTTTGTCATCATCTGTTCCTTCACCTGTAAATGGCATGACGGCAACCGTCTTTGGCACATTCCCCTTTACAAAAAGTCCAACAGTTGAATCGGTAATAGACTTTATCACATCCATTGGGCCAGAAGCAGAAAGACTCCCTACGGAAAAAGCCATTACCAATAAAATCCTTAATATAAAACTAAAATAGACCTTTAACATAACACATCCATCCTCTACAACATTGTTACATTACATATTAACAATGGCATCCATATATTTAATAATTCTCTCTTCCAGAGCCTCTGAAGGTATATTTTTCTTTTTCATTATCATGATACCATCTACATATTTCTCAAGAGCTTCAACAATATTGTTGTCTTTTTCATACTCTTTAGCCTGATTTATATATTTTTCTTCGGCATTTTTGAAAATATTTTTGGTTTCATTTTTTATCTTTGCAATTGCCTCATCCTGAGCCTTTTTCAAAAGTTCAGAATCTGTTGGCAACTGGGCTACCTTAAAAGGTATCTTGAAATCACCTATCTCAACACCTTCACTTGACTCGTCAATTGCATCTTTCTTTATGTCAACAATACCTGTGTGAACAAGCTTACCATTTACATCTACTATTCTATAGCTTATACTTATAACAGAAACTTTTTTAAAATATTTGACTGAATACTTTACATCTTCAAAAATCGGTTTCTCTATTGTTCTTGATGGTGCAGGGGGAACCTCTTTACCCTCTTGCTGGAGTTTCACAGAGATCTTTTGCCACTCTTCATACTCTGGATTTGGCAAAATATCCACTCTGGTTTTTACCCTTACAGATTTTTTACCTTCCTGCGTTGATGATTCAACTTTATAATCAAGTACATCACCTAATAAAAAGTAATCTGCACTGGCAATCTTGAGCCCCCCCTGTTTTTGTGACTGAGCTGCAAGGTTTAGCTCAAATTCTTTTATAAGAACATCTGTAGATTCCCGTTCAATGATCTTCAGATCATCCTTTAACTCATTATATAGACTCAACATAATATTTGAGGTAAATAAACCACCAGCATCAGGGGCATTTTTAGGACTTTTAAACGGTATTATGGCAAGACTTTTTATTGCCCTTGCCAATATCTTTTCATCGAGTTTCTTAAGGTTATCCTTTATATCTGGATAGGTGGGATTAAGATTGAAGAGTATTCTGTAGTAAAGGTAAGTTAATCCAATTTTCCCAGCATCTTCAGATTTTTTAGCCTTCAAGTATAGGTTATCATAGTACTTATTTAACTCTTTTTTAGGTGCCTTTATCATACCTCTCTTTTCAATAGGTATCTTTTTTATAATATCGTAAGCTTTTTTGATATTTTCATATGACTGCCACACAAAATCTTGCTGGGCATAGTCTATACCAAGCTGAAAATACATCTCTGCAAATTCTGCCAAGGATTTTATATAAAGTTCCTTTACCCTTGCAGCATCATCTGTATATTGCATAGCAATATCGTAGTAAGAGATAGCCAGATCTAACTTTTTCTGTTTTTTAGACTCCTCTGCCTTTTTAAGGTAGTAATCAGCATTATTTTTACTCTTAGACTCTTCAAATAGCGAAGCTATATTCTGATAGCTACTATCTATATCATAAACCTGAACTATCATTGGTGTAGCATTCAGCCAATCGTCATTGTCTGTAAGTTTTAATATTTGAGGGTAAAGTGTACTTAATGCAAAATTTTTATACTCATTGATCTTCAATTCAAACAATGATGGATCAAGATAGGCATACTCCCTTAGATTTTTTACAGCCCTACTGTACTCTTTCTTTTTAAAAAAGTCTTCAGAATCTTTCAAAACAACCGATTTTTTTGACTCAGATAAACTTCTTTCATTTGCTATCTGCCCAGAAAGGGTGTCAATTTTAGACTTTTCCAGATTGTAACTGTACAACTTTTTAACATCATCTTCAAGTTTAACAATATCAGGAATAGGTATAAGAGGTGTTTTAGATTTCAGATAACTTATCTTCTCTGTTGTTTCTCGATACTTTTTGTTAAATATAAGAAGATTCAATTTATTGAATTCTTCACAATACTCTTTATTTTCAGGAACTTTTTGACAAAGGTCCCGATATATCTCGTGAGCTTCTTCAAGTTTGTTAGCAGAAGCAAGCTTTTTGGCATTTTCAAAACTTTCTCTAAAGGGATCCGGTGCACAAGAAAAAGTCAAAAAAATTGATACCAACGCAAAGACTAAAAATCTCCTCATAGAAACCTCCCTTATTTTTTTATATATTTTTATTATATTACAAATGTTATGAATAAATCAACACTATTTTCAAAAATTAATAAAAAAATAAAAACCTTGATTTTTAAAGATTAATTGTCTAAAATCTGAAACTATGGGTAAAGTTATAGTGGTAGCAAATCAAAAAGGTGGTGTTGGAAAAACAACTACTGCAGTAAATCTGGCAGCTGCCCTTGCGTTTGCAGAGGCAAGGGTTCTATTACTGGACATGGATCCACAGTCAAATGCAACAAGTGGTCTTGGTTTTAACCCCTCTGAATTAAAATTGAGCATATATGATGTTATCATAAATAATGTAAAGATAGAAGATGTTTTGCTAAAAACCAAAATCGATGGTCTCACATTGATACCGAGTAAAATAGATCTTACCGCTGCAGAAATAGAGCTTGTAACTGTTTTATCGAGGGAAACAAGACTGAAAAAAGCACTGGACACAATAAAGGACAAATTTGATATAGTTATCTTAGACTGTCCTCCATCCCTTGGTTTGCTGACGATAAATTCATTAACTGCCTCAGATTCTGTTTTGATACCACTACAGTGTGAATACTATGCCCTTGAGGGTTTGACGCAACTTTTAAATACTATAAGACTTGTAAAAGATGGTTTAAATCAAAATCTGGAGCTTGAAGGTATATTGCTTACAATGTATGATCCAAGAAATAATCTTTCAAAAGAGGTTTATAGACAGGTTAGGGAATATTTTAGGGACAAGATGTTTAAATCTATTATCCCAAGAAATGTAAAACTCAGTGAGGCACCAAGTTATGGAGTCCCAATAATCTCCTATGATATAAAATCCAAGGGTGCAGAAAGCTACATAGAATTAGCAAAGGAGATTTTAGCAAGATTATGATCAAAAAAAATCCTTTAGGAAGGGGTCTCGAAAGTTTGATACCTAAATCTTCAGAAGCAAAAAATATATCTGAAATAGATATAGTTGACATTGTACCCAACAAGGACCAACCGAGAAGAAGTTTTGATGATGAGAAGTTGATAGAACTTGCCGAATCAATAAAACAGAAAGGGGTAATACAACCACTTCTTGTAACACAGATAAATGGCAAATACCAGATAATTGCCGGTGAAAGAAGGTGGAGAGCAGCTGGAATGGCTGGTCTAAAAAAGATTCCTGCAATAGTAAAAAATATCGATAATGAAAATGAAAGGTTAGAACTTGCAATAATTGAGAATATACAAAGGGAAGATCTAAACCCTCTTGAACTTGCAAGAGCATACAAAGGTCTAATTGATAAATACAATTATACACAGGAGCAACTTTCCAATATAGTAAGTAAAAGTAGAGCAACAATTACAAATTCTTTAAGACTTCTGACACTCAATGAAAAGATACTTGAAGCATTATCGCAAAATCTGATATCTGAAGGTCATGCAAGGACGCTTATTGGGCTGGAAACCCCGGATGCATTGACAATTCTTCAAAAAATTATAACTCATAACCTTTCAGTTAGGGAAACAGAAAGATTGGTAAAAAAATTAAAAAATAAACATAATACTCCAGAGGAGGTATCTAAAAAGGATGAAGATATTTTTATAAAATCTATAAAAAATGAAATAGAAGATATATTTAAAACATCGGTACGGATAAAACATTCAGGTAAAGGTGGCAAAATAGAGCTAATTTATAAAAGTAACGAAGATCTTAACAGAATAATTTCTATCATCAGGGGTGAATAATGTTTAAAGAAAAGAAACGGGATGAAGAGATAACAATAAATGCATTTTTAGGGAATAAAACAAACTTTAATGGAACTCTGGTCTTTGATGGTATCGTAAGAATAGATGGTTCATTTAAGGGTAATATTGTATCCTCTGATACTTTGATCATAGCAAATACTGGAGAGGTGGAAGCGGATGTTGAAACATCAACAGTGAAAATATCTGGCAAGTTTAATGGGACCATAAAAGCAAAAACAATAGTAGAGCTTTTAAAACCTGCCGTTGTCCATGGCACAATAATTACTCCAATGATAAAAATAGAAGAGGGTGCAAAAATAAATGGCAATGTCCAGATGACAGAAGAAGGAGCATAATATATGAGAAAACCACTTTTGGCAGCAAACTGGAAAATGAATATGACACTAAACGAAGTAAAGGAATTTATAAAAGTATTAAACGATGCTCAAATAGATTACAAAGAAAAGGATATATTGATAGCACCACCATACATATATCTTCAGGAACTAAAAAAAAGATTAAAAAAGGTAAAAATATCTTCCCAAAATATATACTTTGAAGAATCTGGAGCATTTACAGGGGAGATATCTCCAACTATGCTTATGTCAATAGGTATCGATTGGACAATAATAGGCCATTCTGAGAGGAGACAACTTTTTGGAGATACCGATGATATCATAAACAAGAAGCTTTTATTGTCTATTCAAAAGGGGTTAAACGTAATACTCTGTGTAGGTGAAAAACTTCAAGAAAGGGAAGCAGGTATAGAGAAGGAACTTGTTATATCCCAGCTTGGGTTAGATTTGAAAGATGTCACACCTGAGATGATGAAAAATGTTGTTATAGCCTATGAACCTGTATGGGCGATAGGTACAGGAAAGACTGCGAAATCTCAAGATGCAGAAGATATGAATAAAGCTATAAGGGATTTTTTGAAAAGAAGATTTGGTAGAAAGATCTCCAACAATACAAGGATATTGTATGGTGGAAGTGTAAAACCGGAGAATATTAAGGAGCTGATGTCTAGGGAAAATATTGATGGTGCACTTGTAGGTGGAGCAAGCTTGAAACCTGACAGTTTTCTTAAAATAGTTAATTTTTAATTAGTTTCCATAGATATTGACTTTTATGAAAAAAAAGGATATTTTTAAAGATTGTATTTTTAAAAAAGTGAGGTAATTTTATGTATGCTATAGTTCTTGGATTTCATGTTTTTATAACTATTTTGTTGATTCTTGCGATATTAATTCAGTCTGGTAAAGGTTCAAGTCTAAAAGAAGCTTTCGGAGGCGGTTCATCTGATATGTTTGGACCTGGTACTCCTGAAAATATAATGACAAAAATAACGACTATCTTAGTTATACTATTTTTTTCCACATCTATAATTCTGACAGTTATGTCATCTTCAGGCAAAAGTAGCAATTCGATAATAAATAGTATACAAGATTCAACAAAACAGATCCCGACACAGCAGAATAAACCAATTGTACCAAAAGAGAGTAAATGATAAAAAAGTTTTTAACTCTTTTTATATCAATATTTATCATATCTGCCTGTGGAGATAACAGGGAAGATACCGTAAAAAGAAAGGTAAATTCTGAAAAATTCGGTGACTCTATCATAGAAGGTAGTATAGGAGAACCAAGCAACCTCATACCTATACTCGCTACAGATAGTGCATCCCATACTGTATCAGGTTTTATCTATAATGGACTCTTAAAATATGATAAAAACTTGAATTTAGTGGGTGACCTTGCCTACAAATGGGAAGTTTCACAGAACAGGAAAGAGATAACTTTTTATCTTAGAAATGGTGTAAAATGGCATGATGGTAAAGAATTTACCTCTGAGGATGTTAAATTCACCTACGAGCTAATAATAGATAACAATACACCTACTGCATACGATTCAGATTTTAGAATTATAGAAAAGTTGGAGACCCCAGATAAGCATACTGTAAAAGTTTTTTACAAAAATCCATATGCACCAGCACTTTCAAGCTGGACAGTTTCAATACTTCCATCTCACCTATTAAAAGGTAAACCTATTGCACAGTCAGAACTCCAGAGACATCCTGTGGGTACAGGTCCATACAGATTTAAAGAGTGGAGGTCTGGCAATCAGATAACGCTTGAAGCTTTTGATGAATATTTTGAAGGGAGACCCAACATAGATAGATACACCATGAAAATCATACCAGATACAGCCACAATGTTTTTAGAGCTTTTAAACCAGAATGTAGATATAATGGGTCTATCCCCTATGCAATATGCAAAGCAGACATCCAACCCTCGCTTTATTGAAAACTATAATAAGTATAGCTATTTATCAAACTCATATACCTATGTAGGTTACAATTTGAAAAACAAGCTTTTACAGGATAAAAGGGTGAGACAGGCCCTCTCTTATGCAACACCAAAGGATGATATTATAAAAGGTGTGGTTTTTGGGCTTGGTGAACCATCATATTCACCATTTAAACCTGGAACTCCATGGTATACTGATAATTTGACAAAGTATGAATTCAATCTGGAAAAAGCAAGACAGCTCTTAAAAGAAACTGGCTTTGAGGATAAAAACGGTGATGGTATATTGGAAAAGGATGGGAACCCCTTTAAAATAGTTATCACAACAAATCAGGGGAACCAGACAAGGAGTCTTATTGCTGAGATATTACAGCAAACATGGAAAAAGATAGGGGTTAGCGTAGAAATCAGGATACTGGAATGGGCAACATTCATAAACGAATATATAGATAAAAGAAATTTTGAAGTGGTCATACTGGGCTGGACAATACCGATGGAACCAGACCCCTTTGATGTCTGGCATTCCTCAAGATGTGGTGGAAAAAATCTAAATTTTATATGTTTCCAGAATAAAGAGGTAGATAAACTGATTGAAGATGGTAGAGTTGAGTTTGATCTGGAAAAAAGAAAAGCTATATACCACAAAATATCTCAGATTCTTGCAGAAGAACAGCCATATACATTTTTGTATTATCCAAAATCCCTTATTGCAATCAATAAAAGATTTAAAAATATTGAAGAAGCTCCAGCTGGTATAATGCATAACTTTATAGATTGGTACGTAGACAAAAAAGAAAGAAAATATAATATAACAAAATAGAGCCATGCTGCTATACATCTTTAAAAGAATATTAGGGATGATACCTCTACTCATAGGGATAACCCTGATCTCCTTTGTGGTTGTGAGTCTGGCACCGGGAAACCCTGCCCAATTTCTATCATCAATGAACCCAAAAATATCTGAAACAGCCTACGAAAAATTTATAAAAATGTACGAGCTTGATAAACCTGTATTAGAAAGATACTGGGTCTGGCTAAAAAGGTTTGTCAGGTTTGATTTTGGAAATTCCTTCGCATCAGATCAACAACCTGTAATAAAAAAGATAAAAGATAAATTACCCATCACAATCTATCTTAATGTTACCTCTATGCTACTGATCGTTCTTTTCTCAATACCTATTGGTGTATTTTCAGCAGTTTACAAAAATTCTCTCTTTGACAAAATCACTACCGTAATCGTATTTATAGGGTTTGCTGTACCAACTTTCTGGCTGGCACTTTTACTGATGTACTATTTTGGTGTTATACATGGATGGTTACCGATATCAAGTCTAACTTCATACAATTTTAATGAACTATCAATTGCTGGAAAAATAAATGATATCTTATGGCATTCAATATTACCTGTTGGTATCACAATATTTGGTGGAGTTGCTGGGTTTAGTCGATATGTTAGAAGCAGTATGCTTGACGTTTTAAACGAAGAGTATATAACGGCAGCCCTTTCCAGAGGTGTAAAAAAACGCTCCGTGATTTTTAAACATGCATTAAGGAATGCTCTATTACCTACAATAACAATCATAGGACTTTCAATCCCCGGTTTGATAGGAGGAAGCGTAATTTTTGAGTCTGTTTTTTCTATACCGGGTATGGGACAGCTTTTTTACCAATCAGTTATGATGAGGGATTACCCGGTTATAA
>JAIWOA010000065.1 GCA_020217115.1 Calditerrivibrio sp.
TGGGAATACTGGTAATAGGTGCAATTCTGACACTTTTTGGAAATCTTATAGCTGACATTTCATATTCAATTGCAGACCCAAGGATACGTTATGGTAATAAAAAATAAGATGCTTTTTGTAGGATTAATTATAATTCTGATCTTTATCTTTATGGCAATATTTGCCCCATTTGTAGCTACCCATGACCCATCTGAAATAAATCTAAACAAAATACTTATGCCACCATCAAGAGATAATATATTTGGGACAGATGATCTTGGAAGAGATCTCTTTTCAAGGGTTGTGTATGGTACAAGGATATCCCTATCAGTTGGATTCATAGCTGTAGGTATTTCCATAATAATAGGTACAACTATTGGGATAATTTCAGGGTACTTTAAAGGATTTCTCGATACCATAATAATGAGATTTGTAGATATAATGCTATGCTTTCCAACATTTTTTCTTATTCTCGCCGTAATAGCTTTTCTAAAACCATCAATTATAAATATTATGGTGATAATAGGGATAACTGGATGGATGGGAGTAGCAAGGATGGTAAGAGCAGAAACACTTAGTGTAACATCAAGGGACTATATAACTGCAGCCAGAATATCTGGACTGAAAAGAAGGGTAATTATATTTAAACATGTATTGCCAAATGTAATCTCACCAGTCATAGTATCTGCAACATTGGGGGTAGCTGGTTCCATTCTTACAGAATCAGCTTTGAGTTTCCTTGGGCTTGGAGTTCAACCACCCACCCCTTCCTGGGGTAATATTATAACATCAGGTAAGGATAATATAATGTTTGCCTGGTGGATATCTTTCTATCCAGGACTTTGTATACTCCTGTCCGTATTAGGATTCAATTTAGTGGGGGAAGGACTAAGGGATATATTAGATCCAAAAACAATAGAAAAAAAAGATTAATCTTATTCACCCTTTTTAATAGAACTCATCAAAGCCTTAACATCCACAGATCTCATCCTGATACTAAGAATTTGAGCATCTTTTCCATTTAGTGATTCGGCATAGTGGGGAATTTTTGAACTGAAAGATATTGAGTCACCCTCTTCAAGAACAACAAGATCGTTATTTAAAAACATTTTTATACCACCAGATATAATATACATAAACTCATAGCCATCATGACTAAACAGTTTTTTCTCTCTATCCTCTGGTTTAATTGTGACAATAAACGATTCAAATATGTCGTTATTTTTTATATGTGCAAGCTCTTCATAAATGTAGCCATGTTTGGCACCTTCCCTATAAGCAATCTTCCTTTCATTCTTTTTAACAAGATAATATTCTTTAAAATCCAGATCTTCTTCAAAAAAATATACCATCTTCACATTTAAAACCTTTGCTATTTTAGCAAGGGTAGAGATAGGTGGAGTAACTACATTATTTTCTATCTGAGATATAAGAGCTTTTGAAAAACCTGTAAAATTAGCAACATCCTGAAGAGTAAGATTCTTAAGATGTCTTAATCTCTTAATCCTTTCACCTATATTAATATTAAATTCTTCCATTTCATCCTCACTAAATATGATTTAGTTTAGTATGACTTTATTTTTTTAAATTGTCAAGATTTTTATCTAAAATTAAAGTATAAAATTATATTTCCAGAATAGTTACGGCATCTCCCCCCTCCGAGGAATCTGCTATTCTAAAATTTTTCACCCTTTTATCTTTTCTCAAAATATTATGAAGACCCTTCCTCAATGCCCCAGAGCCTCTACCATGGACTACATACACCCTATCCCATCCAGATATGATAGCTTTGTCAATAAATTGATCAAGTTCATCCCACGCAGATTCCACTGTCTTACCCACAAGAACAATCTCGTAACCACCAGTAGACTCAAGCTTAGTCCTCACCGTAACATGTCCAGTTTTTGCCTCAATCTTTTTATCAATCTTCTGTCCAATAATATCATTTGTATTTATATGAACCTTCATACCTTCCATATCCACATATGCTCTATTTTTATTTATATCTAAAATAACAGCCTTTTTATCATATTTTTCAAGGTAAACTACATCCCCTACTACCAACCCTTTAATCTTTTTCATCTCCTTAATCTGGTTGAGCTTTTCTTCAACATCTTTCTTAATATTAGAAATATGTTCGATATCTTTTTTCCTATTAATATTTTTTATTTTATCGAGAAGTTTATATGATTCTTCAAGAAGCTCATATTCCCTCTTTTTGAGCTTATCGTTTAACTCCTTTTCCCTTTCTTCCAACCTCTTCTCCTTAGCAATAAAATCTGACAACCTTTCTTGAAATATAAGCTTCTCATTTTCCAGATCCATTTTAATTTTGTTTAGTTCATCAAACGTCAAGTTGTTGATACTCTTATCTTCATTAATTATCTTTTCTGCCAGATCAAGTATCTCTTTTTTAAAATTCAATTTTTTGGCAATAATAACTGGATCTGATCTACCTACAAGATTTTTAATCAATTTGTATCTTGGCTCAAATAGATCATAGTCAAAATCAACACCGTATAAAACGGAAAATTTATCCCTTATTGCAAAATTTCTTATACCTGCAAAATGTGTAGTTACTATAACTCTGGATCCAACACTTTTTAAATACTCTATAATTGCAAGGGCAACAGATTCACCCTCTTTTGGATCTGTACCTGTTCCAAGTTCATCCAGTAAAACAAGGGATGATGAATCAGCATTCTCAGTTATCTTTTTTATGTTTACCATATGGGAGGTAAAGGTACTGAGATCCATTATTAGCGACTGATAATCCCCAATATCTGCATATATTTTCTTAAAATTTACAACCTCTGCATAAACGGCAAATACAGGTAATCCACATTGAGCTATCACAGTATTAAGTCCAATAGATTTTAGAGCAGCTGTCTTACCTCCAGCATTTGGCCCACTGATTACAACTACATTTATCCCCTTATCCAATATAAAATCTATAGGTACAGAATAATCCTTTTTACTGTCGTATATGATGGGATGATGTAACCCCTCCACCAGTATTCTATCTGAAAATATCGGGAAAGTTATCTTTCTATTTGAGTAGTATAGCCCAAGAGATCTGTAGTAATATATCTTTGAAATTGACTTTACAGTCTCATTTATCTCAAAAAGATGAGATTTAATTCTTTCTAAGATATCCCCCAAAATTCTTTTTACTTCCAGTTCATCCCTGGATAAAAGCTCCTGATACCTGTTATTCAGATCCACAACCACAGAAGGCTCAACATACAGAGTCAGACCAGTTCCAGATATATTATGTACTATCCCATTGATGTATTGCTTAAAATTCTGTTTCAATAGCAGGACAAGCCTATTATTGTATACTTTTATAACCCTTTCCTGAACAAACTTATCAGCATCTTTCCCATTAATAATTCTGTTTAAAATATCGTAGATCCTACCTTTTAATTCCCTGGATTCCCTTCTAATTTCAGCAAGAAGTTCTGAGGCGTCATCTTTTACGTTAGCATCGTTGCTTATTTTGCCAAAGATATCCTCTGAAAGTTCAGAAAAACTGTAAATTGAAGAAAAAAGGGGTTTCAAATATACAATATCAAACTCTTCTAAAACATCTTTTTTAAAATTATTCAGTTCTGAATGAAATCTTGCAAAAGTAAGTAGATCCTCTACAAGGTATGTTGAATATGGATCAGTTATCTTTTTATAAAAATCGTAATAGTATCTTGAATCTGGCAATTTTCCAGAGTAGTTAGCAAATATTTCAAGGGCCTCTGCAACAGTTTTCTGTTCTAAAACTATACTCTGTTCAGATTTTAAAGGCTTTAGAGAATCAATTATATCATTTGAAAATCTTGATACAGAAAATTTTAATAAATTACTTTTAAAAATATCAAAATCTATCTGCTTTAAACTGTCCATCTATAAAATTTTTTCCTTTCTATTTATAAATGGGCTCTCAATATATTCCCCTGAAAATTTATTGATGACATTCATAATGAAAGGGTTTAGAGACAATATTCTTGACGAGACATCAGATCTGACTATTTTACGGTAAATTGCAGAATTAACTGGAATAATTGAAATAACAAAGCTTAGAATCAAGCTAATTATTATGACAGATTTCAAAAATCCAAAAAGAGCTCCCCCAAAGCTATCTATCCAACCAAGCTTTATCGCTTTAAAAAACCTCTTCATTGAATAGGATAAAAGGATGATAGCTACAAAAATTACTATAAACATGATAAAATAACCAAAAGGCTTTGAAATATTATCGGAAAAACCCAGTAAAACAAATATTTTCGAAAAATATTTGTAAAATTGATGGGAAAAGAGGTAAGCCAGTGTGATCCCAGCTATTCTGAAAACTTCCCAGATTATACCTCTAAAATACCCCTTTATCGTAAATGCAGCAATTATTAAAAGTAGAAAAATATCCCAGAAACTCAAACTCATATTATATTTTAGAGATTTCCCGCCGTTACCTCATTTACAATTGCACTTACCTCTCTACCATCATATCTACCCTGCACTCTACCCATGACAGTTTTCATCAAAACCCCAAAATTCTTTTTATCAGAAAGATCTAACCTGGCAGCTTCCTCTTTAATAATTGCAACAACCTCTTCCTTTGTAAGACCTTTTGGCAGATAGACTTCCAGATATTTTAACTCTGCAGTTTCCTTTTCAACAAGATCATCTCTTCCAGCATTTTTGAACTGCTCTATTGAATCTTTTCTTTTCTTGATTGAGGATTGTATAACTTTTACTATCTCCTCATCAGATAATTCACCAATTTTGGCAATTTCAGCATTCTTTATGTCAGCTTTTATCATTCTAATAGCACCAAGAGCGAGCTGATTTTTTTCCTTCATATAATTCTTCATATCTTCGTTAATCCTATCTTTCAAAGCCATGATATTTACCCCCTTTTCTCTTACCTATAACTCTTGCCATCATAAAAAGAAGATCTGAAAGTCTATTTATAAACCTCAAAATATTTTTGTCAACAGTTTCATATCTGGAAAATTCCACGACTCTTCTTTCAAACCTTCTACAAACTGTTCTACATATATCAGCCACCGCAGATTCAATACATTCAGATGGCACAACAAAATGGTTTAATGGTCCAAACTCATCTTCTAAAAGGTATAGCATCTTTTCCAATCTTTCTATAGGAGCATCTGGTAAAATAAACCTGGATCTATCTCCTGTTGAAGCCAGATAGCTATTTATTTTGTATAGCTGGTTCTGTATAAACTCTATATCATTGTAAAAATCTGCAACATAATTTTTCAACAAACCAAGATTAGATATTAGCTCATCACCTGTACCATAGGCATCCACTCTAATATCACTTTTGTATAACCTCTCTCCAGTGTAAAGAGATGTTAATCCATCATCACCCTTTTTTGTAGCTATACTCATTATCTACTCAGAATTTCAGCTATTTCCAATAGCTTTGTATCAAGAGGTTTTTTAAGCCCTATAATATCCTTGAAAGGTACCAGCTCTACCTTTGTTTTTTGTAAAGCTGTCATTACTTCAGTTTTACCATCAAGTAAAGCTTCAACGGCCGCAGTTCCCATTCTCGTTGCAAGGATCCTATCAAATACTGTAGGACTACCACCTCTCTGAAGATGACCCAAAATTGTTACCCTTGTGTCAAAACCGCCTATCATACCAAAAACTTTCCCAAAATCTGCAGCAGAACCAACACCCTCAGCAATTATTATTATACTTCTCGTTTTCCCCTGTTCATAACGCTCTTTAATCTTTCCAATTATACCCTCTATATCATACTTTACCTCAGGTATCAAAACAGCTTCAGCTCCAGTGGCAATTGCAGATACAAGAGCTAAATAACCACAATTTCTACCCATTACCTCTACCAAAAATGTTCTATCATGGGAGCTTGCAGTATCATTTATAGAGTCAACAGCTCTAACTATTGTGTTTAGAGCAGTATCAACACCTATGGACATGTCTGTGCAACAAAGATCGTTATCTATTGAACCGGGTATCCCCACAGTTTTGACACCATACCTTTCTGAAAGTATCTTTGCACCAGTCAAAGATCCATCCCCACCAATGACAACCAACCCTTCAATACAATTCTCAGCAAGATTATTTACAGCCTTTACCTGACCAGCATCTGTTTTAAATTCCATAGATCTTGCACTTCTCAATATAGTGCCACCTCTCTGGATAATATTTGCAACAGATCTGTTATCCATTTTTTTCATATTCCCTTCAATCAAACCTTTGTAACCCTGATCTATACCAAAGACCTCAACACCTTTAGAAAGAGCAGTTCTAACAACACTTCTTATTGCAGCATTCATTCCAGGACAATCTCCACCACTCGTCATTACAGCTATTCTTTTCACAAATCCCCCTTTTATCTTTTTATATAAGGTATCGGATCTAAAATTCCAGCTTCCCTGAAACCTTTTAAACGTAGTAGGCAGCTATCACACTCTCCACAAGCAATATCTTCCATTTTATAACAGGACCAGGTTAATTCAAATGGTGCCCCAAGTTCTAAACCTTTTTTTACGATCTCACCCTTGCTAATACTTATCAAAGGAGTTTCGATTCTTAAATCTGTATAGGCAAGACCCACCTTAAGCAAACTATTAAAAGCATCATAAAAACTTTTTCTACAATCCGGGTATCCACTTCCATCCTCTTCAACAACACCTATAAATATTCTGGATGCCTTTAATACCTCCGCCCAGCTTACAGCTATTGATACTATATTCCCATTACGGAATGGAACATAGGTAGAAGGAATCTCTTTTCTATCAACTTCCCCCTTTTCCACATCAATACTGAAATCAGTAAGGGAAGAACCACCAATCTCTTTAAGATAGGTAATATCAACAACAAGTTTATTTCTTACCTTAAAAAATTCTGATAGCTTATTAAAGGATTCAAGTTCCCTTTTTTCCGTCCGTTGCCCATAATTTATGTGCAAAAAATTTAATTCATACCCTGAATCTTTAGCAATAGAAGCAGTGACACAACTGTCCATACCTCCACTAACAAGCACTATTGCTCTTTGCATACATTCACCTATTTTTTCCAGTAATATGGTGTAAGTATAACAAAAAATGTATAAATTTCAAGCCTACCTATCAACATCCCAAAACTCAATATCAACTTTGCAAAATCTGTCATAAATCCATAATTATCCATTGGGCCAACCAATCCAAATCCGGGACCTATATTTCCGACACAAGCAAGAGAAGCTGTAAGAGCAGTTAAAAGATCTAAACCTGACAATGATAACAGAAGGGTTATAAGAAGATTTGTGAGCATGTACAAAAAGAAAAAACCAGATATGGCATATACAGTATTCTTCTTTATGGCAGTATTGTTTATTTTCAAAACAAAAACACCCCTTGGATGTATAAGATATTTCATCTCATTTATTGACTGTTTTAAAAGAGTTAGAATCCTTATAACTTTTATTCCACCCCCAGTAGAACCTGAACATCCCCCTATGAACATAAGAGCAAAAAGTAACCCTTGAGATAAAACAGGCCATTTTTCATAATCGGTAGAAGCAAATCCTGTGGTTGTAATAATAGTAGCAACCTGAAAGAAAGCATGCTTTATACTATCGTGTACACCTTCACCAAGCTTATCATAGAGATTCCATGATATAAAAAGTGTAAAAATTAATATTACAGATATATAAAACTTAAACTCAGAGTCGGACCTCATCACCTTAAAATTACCTAAAAATAATTTGTAATGTAGTGCAAAGTTCATACCAGCAAGAATCATAAAAACCGATACAACCCACTCATAATAGGAGTTATTAAAGGATAAAAAGCTCGAGTTTTTTGTTGAAAATCCTCCCGTAGCCAGAGTGGCAAAGGAATGGTTTACAGCGTCAAAAAAGTTCATCCCTCCAAACATGAGAAAAGCAACCTCCAGAAAAGTCAAGCTTACATAAATAATCCAGAGATACTTTGCAGTGGTAGTTATTCTTGGAGATAGCTTGTCCACAGAGGGACCTGGTGCCTCAGCCTTTATCAATTGCATACCACCTATACCTAAAAGAGGTAAAATAGCAACGGTAAGTACTACAATTCCCATCCCCCCAAGCCAGTGGGTCAAAGACCTCCAGAAGAGTATAGTTTGAGGTAGATTCTCAACACTGCCGAAAATAGTGGCACCTGTAGTTGTATATCCAGATACAGATTCAAAAAATGCATCAATATAACTCACGGTACAGTTACCTAAAAAATATGGCAAAGCACTAACAGCTGAAATAACTATCCAGCCCAATGAGACCAACAACATCCCATCAGCCGAGGATATATGGTCCTTTTTAATTCTCCTAAAAAGAAATACAATAGAAGCAGCAACAGATGATACAAATATTGTTATATAAAAGAATATCTTAGCAATATATATCTCCTTTAATAAGAACCCCACCAATGAAGTTAAAAGCATAAAAAATGCTATTATAAGGGATAAATAAGCCAATATTTTAGTTATAAATTTAAACCTCATACCAAACACCTATTGTAGAAAAAACTCTTCTATTTCTTTTACGGAATCCTTCAGTGCAAAAATTATTACAATATCACCACCTCTAAACAAAAAATTACCATCAGGGATATAACTTTTTCCATCCCTGTTAACAGCAACAAGAACTACATTTTTGGGAAGATTTAAATCTCTCACCAATAAACCATCAAGGGACGTATCTTTTCTTAATAAAAACTCTATGGCTTCTGCCTTACCATCAAATAGGGAATATATGTTGACAATATTACCCTTTTTAATAAATTTTAAAATAGTGTTTACCGCACTTATCTTAGGACTGATTGTTATATCAATACCTAATGTACTTGACATATGAAGATATTTTGTCTTATCTACCAGAGCAATAGCTCTTTTTACACCTAAAGACTTGTAATAGCTTGCAGAAAGTATATTAATTTCATCATTGTCAGTAGCTGTTATAATAAGATCCTTTTCTCCAAGATCCTCTTCCTCAAGTAACGACTCATCTGATATGTCACTATTTATAACTAAAGCATTTGGGAAAAGATCTGCCAATTTTTTGGACTTTTCATAATCCTTTTCTATTATTATAATCTCCCTTCCCATGCTTGTAAGTCCTTCCACAACAAGGCGCTGAATCTTACCACCACCGGCAATTACAACACTTTTAATCTTACGTCTTTTAAGTCCAATCTGAATAAAAAGTCTGTCAAGACTCTCTTTTGTGCCAACAACAAAGAGATGATCATCCCTATTTATAATATCTTTACCTGTGGGGATCAAAAGTTCATTATTCCTGTATATTCCAGCTACAACAAAAGGGATATTTGCTCCCTTTCTTAACTGCTCTATAGTTTTACCTTCAATATTTACATCTTTATCTACAAATACCTCTCTCAACTGTACATCTGTATCATCAAAAACAAAGATATCACTTACTGCGCCATATTCTACAGCCCTTATGATAGATTTTGCAGCTTCTATTTCTGGATTGACAAGATAGTCAAATCCTGTAATTTTATTATTAAAGAGATTTGACTTATGGTATTCTATATTTCTAACCCTTGCAATCTTTGTAGCTACATTAAAGTTTGAATGAACAACCAGACAGGAGATCATATTTACTTCATCGGAATCTGTAACAGCCACATATATTTCTGCAGATTCCATGTTAGACTGTTTTAAAACATCAAAATTTGTTGCCTCACCCTCTATTACAAGACAGTCAAGATGCTCATTAACATAGGATATCCTATCCTTATCTTTATCTATAACAACGACATCGTTACCACCCTCTATAAGATGTTTGGCTAAATTAAAACCAACTTCCCCAGCACCAGAGATTACTATTCTCATTTTTGTTCCCTCATCAAACTATTTATCAAAGAAACTAATTCAGAAATACTAAAGGGTTTTTGCATAAATGAGACACCTTTGTCAATAGCCAAAATATCTTCAACCATTGTAGAAGCATACCCTGAAATGAATACAACTTTTAAATCATCTTTAACTTTTTTCATCATTTTATAAAGCTCTCCACCATTATATTTTGGCATAACAACATCAGTTATTAAAAGGTCGCATTTAAACTCACCGGACAAAAATTTTTTCAGAGCCTCTTCTGGATCTGTAGAGATGAAAATTCTACACCCATATTTAGATAAACCGATTCTTATTGATTCTACAACAAATTCATTATCTTCAACTAACATAATATTGTAGTCACAACCTTTAAATTTTTCTTTATGCTTTTCAGGCAAAATAGATTCGTCACTATCCCCATCGCAGGGTAAATATACCTTAAATGTAGTTCCCACACCTAATTCACTGTAAACATGTATTGCGCCATTATGTTGCTGAACTATTCCAAGAGAAATTGATAACCCCAAACCATTCCCACCATCAGAATTCTTTGTCGTAAAGAAAGGGTCAAATATCTTTTTGAGATTCTCTCTATCTATTCCACATCCATTATCAGAAACATTGACAACAACATATTTCCCTTTTTTTAAATCGGCATACTCTGTCAAATCATCATCTTGGAATAACTTTGTGTAAACTGTTATATGTAATTTTTTATCTTTAACATTTTTTAAAGCATAAATAGCATTTACTACAAGATTAATAAGCACCTGGATAAATTGTCCAGAATCCATCTTTACATAGGGTAGATCATCCTCTAACTCCAACACAAAATCTAAATCCTCAGTAGTAAGCCTTTTAAGCATTGTAAAGGATTCATTCATAAAATCATCAAACTTTATATTTTCTAAGTACAAAGCCTGTTTTCTTGCAAGAGATAAAAGCTGTCTTGTCAATTTTGAAGCTTTTTCAGCTGTATTTTTTATTTGTCTAAAATATCCTTGCACAACAATGTCATCCGTAATGCTATCTCCAACATCTGAAAAAGCCATTATAGGAGTAAGCATATTGTTGAAATCATGGGCAATTCCAGCTGCAAGACGACCAATAGACTCAATCCTATTTAAGAACTCCAATTGTTCTTCAAGCTTTTTATTTTTCATTTCAAGTTTTTTTTGTTCGGATACATCTATTATTGTTGATAGCAGGCATGTTTTCCCACTAAAACAGACAGGACCAGAATAAACATTAACAAATTTTATCTCCCCTGATTTAATCTTGTGTTGAAAATTAAAATAGGATTGAGACTCCTGTTTAGCTTTATCTGCATATTTAATAACCTCTTCTCTGGGCAGTATGTTTAAATTAAATATTGTCATACTGTAAAATTCTTCATCTGAATAACCATAAAATTTTTGAGCAGCTTCATTGAAGTCTAATATTTTCAGATCACTATTAAGATCAAGGAGAAGCATAGGTAATTTGGACTTTTTAAACATACTTTTATACATATTTTCTCTCTCATGTAGCAACTTACCTTTATTTATAGCTTCAGAAACCACAAAGGGAAGTCTCTTTATCCTGCTTTTAACAACATAATCATAAGCCCCAAGGTTCATACAATCGACAGCAACCTGTTCACTATTCTCATTTGAAAGAAAAATTATTGGCAAATGTAAAAAATTTGATTTCAATTCATCAATGAGATCTAATAGAATATTTTTCTCTATAGATATAGATACTGAATAATCCATTATAATAATATCAGGTTCAAATTGCTTAACATGATATTGTAACTTATTAATATCGGAGATCACTGAATATTCAACAGATGGAGATACCTTTTTGATTTCTTTCAATGCAGTATCAACATCATCTAATTTATCTTCAACAAAAAGAATCTTTATATTTCCAATATTTTTCAGTTTTACACCCCAAGTATTACTAAAATCTCTAACTACTTTATAATTAAACATATAAAAATACAAATAGCTATCTATAGTCATATCATAACAGAATAGATATATTTTGCAACTATACAATGAAATAAATCTATTCGGAACTTATTGTAAAAACATATAATAAAGTCTATCAATCATTTTAAAAGTTGACAATACAAATAGTTTAACATATAAGATATGTTCAAATTTTAACGGTGAAGGTATGAGAATATTTTTTGAACAGATAAAATTAGATGGAAATTTAATAGAAACAAGTTTTGAGTTTGATGTAGATGAAATATCTTTTTCAGTAAAGAAATTTAAGGGTAAAATATACCCCATTAAAGGTGCATATATACTTGAAGGGGATATCAGCCTTACAATAAATGATAAATGTGATAGGTGTCTCAAGATCTTCCATGATGATTTTGAAGAAAAAATAACTGTAGAGATAGTAAGAAACAAGCTTATTGATGGTGATGATGAAGTACTAAATGATGAGGATATGGGTTACTATTCCATAACGGAAGATTTCATAGATATACATGAGATACTTTACCAGGAGTCTGTGCTTTTAAGACCTATGAAAAGGGTATGCAGTGAAGAATGTAAAGGGCTATGCCCTACTTGTGGTAAGGATCTTAATCTGGAAAGATGTGATTGCTCAAAAGAATTGGACGATAGGTGGAAAGCTTTGACAAAGCTACTACAAAAACAATAAATAGAGGTGTATAATGCCAAATCCAAAAGGTAAGTCAAGTAGATCAAAAATAGGAGCAAGGAGAAGTCATCACAGAGCAATACCACAAGGTTATGCTAAATGTGATAACTGTAATGAGCTTAAGTTAAGCCATGCTGTCTGCCCAAATTGTGGCTACTATGCAAAAAAACAGGTACTTGAAGTAAAAGAGATCTAAGTGATCAGGATAGCAGTTGACGCAATGGGGGGTGACTATGCCCCCCATGAAATAGTTAAAGGGGTTTTGTTAGCAAAGAAAGAGTATCCTGTAGATATAATTCTTGTAGGGGATGAAAGAATTATAAAACAGGAACTTTTAAACCAGTCAGGCAAAGATGTTGTGGAGAGAATATACATAGTCCATGCAGAAGAAGAGATAAAAATGGATGATGTCCCTGCGACAGCAGCAAGGAGAAAGAGAAACTCATCGATGCATGTAGGCATGAAACTTGTCAGAAATGGTGAGGCAAATGCCTTTTTTAGCGCAGGTAATACAGGTGCCATGATGGCAGTAGCTAAGCTCATATTGAGGACTATTGAAGGTGTAGATAGACCTGCTATAGGAGCTGTTTTCCCCAATATAAAATCAAAAACTATCATACTTGACGTAGGTGCAAATGTAGATTGCAAGCCGATACATTTTTTACAATTTGCCATTATGGGAACAGCCTACGCAAAATATATTTTAAAACTTGAAAACCCTCGTGTAGGTCTTTTAAGTATAGGTGAAGAGGATGTAAAGGGTAATGAACTGACCAAATCTGTTTTCACACTTTTGAAGGATTCAAACACAATAAATTTTACTGGAAATGTTGAAGCAAAGGAGATATTTAAAGGTGTGGCAGATGTAATAGTATGTGATGGGTTTACAGGTAATATAGCCCTAAAATCCAGTGAATCTGCAGCATGGTATATTTCTTCACTTTTAAAAGAGGAATTGCAGAGAACCTTTATATCAAAGCTTGGAGCTTTGCTGGCAAAGGGAGCATTCAACAGAGTCAAAAAAAGAACAGACTATACCGAATATGGGGGAGCTCCTCTGCTTGGTGTTGATGGGATAGTCATTATAGGTCATGGCAGTTCCAATGCTAATGCAATTAAAAATGGCATCAGAGTTTCCTACGAGCTTGCACTAAATAAAGTAAATACCCATATTGCAGAAAATATAAAAATATCAATTAATAAGACAGAAGAGCACTCTTTGTGGGAATCGATAAAAGACAAAGTAAAAACAATTGCTTCACAAATTTCAAAGTGAGGTATCATATATGAACATATACTCAAGGATTTTAGGAACAGGCTCTTATTTTCCAGAAAAGGTCCTAACAAACATGGAGTTGGAGAATCTCGTGGATACTTCTGACGAATGGATAAGGACAAGGACAGGTATTGTTGAGAGGAGGATTGCAGACCACGAATCTAATTCTATATTGGGGGCAAAGGCTGCAGAAAAAGCCATTGAAATGGCTGGGGTAGATAAGGATAGTATCGATGGAATTATAGTTGCAACTTTCACCGGAGATACAATAATGCCTGCAACAGCATGTAGAATACAGAATCATCTTGGCATAAAAAATAACTGTTTTGCCTTTGATATTGCGGCAGCCTGTACAGGATTCATCTATGCAATGTCTGTAGCAGATTCAATGATAAAAAATAATTTAGCTCAAAGAATTATTGTTATTGGTTCTGAAAGAATTTCTGTTACAGTTGATTGGAAAGATAGAAACACATGCATACTTTTTGGGGATGGTGCTGGAGCGGTTGTTTTAGGTAAAAGTGAAGAACCCGGCATGAGATCTTTCCATATAAATGCCGATGGCAGTGCACACAACCTTTTAACATTGGAAGCCTTAGGTTCTGACTTTCTATCAAATAGATACAAAACAACAATAGAGGAAAATCTCATAAAAATGAAAGGTAACGAAGTCTTCAAGATAGCTGTTCGTGCCATGGCAGATGCAACGGCAAGAGCTGTTGAATCCAGCGGTCTGAAATATGAGGATGTAGATTTTTTTATACCTCATCAAGCCAATCTAAGAATAATAGAAGCAGCAGCCAGAAGAATCAATTTGACAAATGACAAAGTCATTATTACACTGGATAAATTTGGCAATACATCTGCAGCAACTATACCTACAGCATTAGATATTGCTGTAAGAGATGGAAGAATAAATAAAGGGAACAACATAGTAGCAGCAGCTTTTGGTGGTGGGTTAACATGGGGTTCAATGCTGTTTACTTTTTAATAAAATCGGGCATCAGGAGAATATATGGGTAAAGTATCTGTAGTATTTCCAGGTCAAGGTTCCCAGTACGTCGGTATGGGAAAGGATTTTTATGA
>JAIWOA010000066.1 GCA_020217115.1 Calditerrivibrio sp.
TCATCTTTTGGTGGAAACAATTTTATATTTTCTATTCTTGGGAATGGTTTTATAGCAGGAATTGGTGCAGGAATAGCCTATATAGTACCTATTTCCACCTGTATAAAATGGTTTCCAGATAAAAAAGGTCTCATAACAGGACTTGCTGTAGCAGGTTTTGGGGGGGGTGCTGCTATTGTCAGTTATGCTGGTGGATATTTTCTCTCTTTAGGGTGGACACCCTTTGATTTCTTCAGATTGCTTGGTTTTGTATTTCTTTTCTCAATAGTTTCATCCGGTTTTTTCATGAGAAATCCAGATTCTTCAACCTCTTCTTCCACACAAAAAAGTATCTCATACAGGGAGATCATCACAGACAAGAGATTTATTCTTCTATATTTTGCTATGTTCACAGGTCTTGCTGCAGGTTTTGCTGTAAATGCCAATATAAAAGAGCTCTCCAAAATAGCCACTGTCTCTGCAGGAGTTGGTGCCGTTGCTTTTTTTGCGATATTCAATGCCATCGGGAGGATAATTTGGGGTGGGCTATTTGATAAAATAGAATTTAGCAAGGCTTTGTCTCTGAATTTAATATTTCAGGGAATTATCCTTTTATTATTTCCAATTATTTTGAATTTTCAGTCAGGATTACAAATTTTTGCTTTACTTACAGGATTTAACTATGGCGGTGTGCTTGTTATGTATGCTGGGACTGTAGCCAGAATATGGGGAGCGGAAAGGATGGGAGTTATTTATGGGCTGCTATTTTCATCAAATATCCCCGGTGCAATAGCTCCTATATTTGCAGGGTATGTATATGATAAAACAGGTAGTTTTACCCTCGCACTTTACATTATAGGGATTTTACTTATACTTGGAGTTGTGGCTGTAGCCTTACTCTCTAAAAAAATAAAGGAAGGGTTATAGGATATGGAAAAGATGATAGAAAAAGCATCTGTATTGATAGAAGCATTGCCATATATAAAGAAATTTTATGGCAAAACCATAGTTATAAAGTATGGTGGCCATGCGATGGTGGATGAAGAGCTAAAAAATAGTTTTGCAAAGGATATTGTTTTACTAAAATATATTGGAATAAATCCTATAATTGTACATGGTGGTGGTCCTCAAATAGGTGAAATGTTAAAAAAATTGAATATAGAAAGTACATTCGTTTCAGGTATGAGGGTAACCGATAAAGAAACGATGAATGTTGTGGAGATGGTTCTCGTAGGACTCGTGAATAAAAATATTGTAAGTCTTATCAATAGTAACGGAGGTAAATCTATAGGTTTATCAGGAAAAGATGGTAACCTTATCCTTGCTGAGAAACTATTTTTTGAGGAAGAAACCTTTTACAAAACTCCTGAAATAATAGATTTAGGGCATGTGGGAAAGGTAAAAAGTGTGAATGCAGAGCTTCTTTTTGATATATCAAAGGATTATATCCCAGTTATTGCTCCTGTGGGGGTGGGTGAAGATTATGAACCTTACAATATAAATGCAGATCTTGTAGCTGGTGCAGTAGCTGGTGCAGTGGGAGCAGAAAAGCTTATTTTGCTAACGGATGTAAGGGGGGTACTTGACAAAACAGGTAATTTAATATCTTCTCTAACTGTCTCCGATATAGAGAATCTCAAGGATGACAATATAATTTATGGAGGGATGCTTCCAAAGATGGACTCAGTAAAGGCAGCTCTTAACAAAGGTGTCAAAAAAGTTCATATAATAGATGGTAGAATATTACACTCCGTGTTGTTGGAAATATTTACAGATAAAGGGATAGGTACCCAGATTGTATTGTGATGAAGATCCCTGAATATTATATAAAAAAAATTGTTGCACCTGCCTGTGAGAATGATGAAAGAATAATTTCTGCATTTTTGAAATGTCCAAGAAACAGATTTATCGATGAGGCTATGCAGCGATTATCCTTTGATGATAATGCACTTCCAATAGGGTATGGCCAGACAATATCAAAACCTTCAACTGTAGCGTATATGACATACCTTTTATCGGTATCAGAAGAAGATATCGTCCTTGAAATAGGTACTGGTTCAGGATTTCAGTGTGGTATACTCGCATCCCTTGCAAAATTTGTCTACACAGTTGAAAGGATCCCTCAATTAAGCTACAGGGCATCTTTGACTCTCAAAAAAATGCATTTTAAAAATATAAAGTTTAAAGTTGATAATGGGCATATAGGGTGGGAAGAATTTGCTCCCTATGATAAAATAATAGCTACGGCATCCTCAGACGAGATCCCTGAGAATCTCTTGATACAGTTAAAAATTGGTGGCAGACTTGTGATACCTATAAAGGATAGGATTAAGATCATAGATAAACTTGAAGATGGTATAGATATTAAAGATGGAGAAAATTGCAGATTTGTAGAGTTTGTAAAATAAAGATATCTCTTGGCTACCTATAAAATAATTTGACATAAAAATAGGGATTAAGTTTTAAAAATTTTTTAAGTAATAGATTAAAGATAATCATATATTAAACATCTCTTCTTCAATATAAAGTGTTGCCAATTCTCCAAAAACAAGATTACTCTGCAATTACGAATACTATACTAACTCAACACTCATAACTCATATAACATTTCCACTTCTTATAAAATCTGATCCTTTTTACTTAAGTGTTTTCACAACCTTTTTCATGATCTTTTTTACTTCTGAGGTGTCAGTATCGCAGGGGATCTTTAACAATTCATCTATCACTTCAAAAACAGTGTCAGCATCAGGGATACCCTGTTTTGCTATCCAGATCTTTTCGTGCTCTGTCTTACTTGCCCCCTCTTCATCAAGAAGTAGTTCCTCATAAAGCTTCTCCCCCGGTCTTAAACCTGTAAAAATGATATCTATATCTGAGTATGGTTCAAGATTTGAAAGCCTTATCATCTCTTCTGCAAGCTTTACAATCTTCACAGGTTCACCCATGTCGAGGAGAAAAAGTTCTCCTCCATTACCCATACCGCCAGCCTGCAATACCAGCTGTACAGCTTCAGGTATTGTCATAAAGTATCTTGTTACCTCTGGATGAGTTACCGTCAAGGGACCACCTTTTTTTAACTGTTCCCTGAATATTGGGATAACAGAACCGTTACTCCCCAACACATTTCCAAATCTGACAATTATAAATTTTGTCTCGCTTTTACCTGTAATTGACTGAATATAAAGCTCAGCAATCCTTTTCGTTGCCCCCATTATATTTGTGGGATTTACAGCTTTATCTGTGGATATTAGTATAAATTTTTTTACTCCATAGATAGTAGATAGATCAGAAACTACCTTTGTACCATATATATTATTCTGAATAGCTTCATAGGGATGAAGTTCCATCATGGGTACATGTTTGTAGGCTGCTGCATGTATTACCACCTCTGGCCTGTGTTTCTCAAAAATATAATCAATACGGCTATAATTTTTTATATCGGCTATATAGGTATATATTTTTTGATCTGACTTTGTCTCCCTTAGCTGATTTTCTATAAAAAATAGGGGTGTCTCTGCAATATCCAGAATGATAACAGCATATGGATTATATTTTAATATCTGTCTACATATTTCACTCCCTATACTCCCACCAGCACCAGTGATAAGTATTGTTTTACCAGCAATATACTCTGAAATCTGGCTTAGATTAAGGTTGATTGGATTTCTCCCCAGAAGATCATCTATTTCCACCTCCCTAACGGAGGATATTGATACTTTACCACCTATCAAATCACCAAAACCGGGTATTATTTTATACTTAGCCCCTGACTTCCTACATATTTCTGAAATTCTTTTAATATCTTTCCCTGTTGCAGAGGGTATTGCTATTATTATCTCCTGAATTTCATCATCCTTGACAATTATAGGTATATCTTCAGAGCTGCCAATCACCCTTAATCCAAGTATCTTCAATTTAAGTTTTGTAGGGTCATCATCTACAAATCCTACTACCTCTGCATTTAACCTTTCATTGCCCCTTATCTCCCTGGCTATCATCTGCCCAGCACTACCAGCACCAACAATCAGTACCCTTTTTTTATAACTATTCTTGCCAAGAATTTTTGAATAGTTTTCCTTAAAAAGTCTTGGAGATACCCTCAATATGAATATAGCCATCGTAAAAAGGATAAAATCTATAATAAAGGCTGATCTTGGCATTTTATAAAAATCATAGGCAAAAAACATATATAATATTATTAACAAGGTAGAAATTAAGCTTGACGTTATAATATTCAGTGCATCATATATTGAAACATACCTCCACCAACCTCTGAAAAAGTTCAAAAACCAGAATACTAAAAGTTTTATTGCAAGTATAAGGGGGATATGTTTTATCAGTTCAATAAAAAAATCATGGGGGATGCTAAATTCAAATCTCAATAGGTAAGAAAATAGTATTGATGCAATACCTATTAAGAGGAATAAAACAACAGCAATAATTTTTTTTATGTTAAACATCCTATTTTTTCAGCCTAAACGCCCTTGTATGTGGGAAATCGTTGTATATCTCCTCAAAAAGTTCTACGTCATATTCTCCCAAAAGATACATCTGATTAAAATTTGATTTGTAAACCTTTTCATTTAAAACATATACACCTATTATCTGTTTATCCACTATTAAAAGCTGTATATTAATATCCGATTCATGGGGGAACTCAGCTTTTTGAGCTATTTTTCCATTCTGAGCAAATACCACTCTTTTTATAGGTATCTGACCATTTATAATACCCTTTTCCATATCTATAATGGCATTCTCACATTTCAGAAAATTACCTTTGATCTCTGTACAGTTTATCCCCTGGTAGTGATTAGGTTTGCTACTCTTTGTCTCAAAATCCCATTCACCGAAGAAACTCAATGCACCGAACTTTCCTATCATATCTGCTGTATATAAAACAAAAATATTATCATTTTTTGGTTTACCATTATAGTTTAGGAGAGATTCCACTACTTTATTAGCAGACTTGTTGTCATCGAGCATTTTATTTATCTCTTTGAATTTATAATTATCTATTGCACTAATCAGGTTGTACATCTTTTTCTGATCATCGATAACAAAGGCCTTTGCAGAGAAATAACTTCTGTCGGCTCCATGTGCCCCACCATCGTGATATGTGGCAAACTCCCCTATATCCATCAGAGCATAACCAAAATCCCACCATGTGAAAACAGGAGAACCTTTTGGTAGCTTTTCTTTTATATCGATAAAACCATTGACAATCTGTGTAGGTATTGATGGTGGAAGAACAATGTTATATGCAGTAATACTGTTTGCTGTAGTAAAAAATAGTATAAAAATAATTGCCGGCAGAACAATATCAACGAATTTCTCATCTATTTTTAGATATTTAAAAAGATGGTACAATGGATAAAAGATAATAAAACCCAACCCAACTCCTGCAAGTGGCGCCAGAAACATAGAGAATCTGTTCCCTGAGAAGAAAGCTAAAGCTCCAAGTAACATAAGTGGCCACATCGGGATCATATCTTTAAATTTTAAAATAGCTACTGCAATTATACCAGCAATAGCTATAACTGCAACTTTGGGGTTCCCCAAAACCATCTGAAGGATTTCGATGTTACTTTTTTTGTTTGATTCAGAAATGGTTTCCATTATGTTGGGCCATGCTATATTTGCAAGTGTTATACCCTGTTTGTGAAAATAACCTGTTTTGAAAACAAAATCAAAAAGGTTCCCTAAACCATAAAAAAAGTAGATAGGGTTTGAAAAAACTATATATATCCCTGTGAGTATTGCAATATCCTTAAGCTTAAATCTATTTACCAGCAAAAATATCACTAATGTTCCAGCATAAACTACGCTAAAACCATATTTTTCATACCACCAATTAAAGAGAAGCATAACTATTCCAGCTATTGCAGAATATATATACTGTTTCTTTTTTTCCTCAGTTTTAGAAATAAAAAGGAAAAATAGTGCAATGAATATCGGAAAGAAGATATTTAGTGAGTCTGTATCTACCCTACCGTTACATGATCGAACATAAAAGGCATAGCTAAAAGTCCCAAAAAGTCCTCCTGCCAGTCCAATAAGACCAAAACCTATTCTGTAAAAATATATCACAAGTGGTATTATAAAAAGGCTTGACAATATCGGTGTAATGTATATTCCGGTCATGTATATATCACCTTTAAAGAAAGCAGATAATTTAGCAAGGAGAAATACTATCATACTTGGTCTTTCAGGATATGTGCCAAGGTCAGGATATGTTTTAAGGGGATCGGTTACATTGTCACCAAACTTCCCATTGTTATATTCCTTTGCAAGTCTGGTCCAGTAATATGCATCAAGGGTTGTCATGGATATTCTGCCATCTTTTGCATATGTCAACTCTTTTTGTTGATTCCAGACAGATAGCTGCCAGTACCTTTTATAGATGGATAAGCCAAATGCAAAGGCTGTGGTCAAAATCAGTATCAATAACGTAACAGAAATTTTTCTCATATTAACCCCTTATTCTATAAACCCTCATTATAGGGAAATTATCATAAATTTTTTCAAACAGATTGTTATCATATTTTCCAAAAAAGTAAAGTTGATTAAAGTTGGAATTAAAAATTTCATCATCGAGGAGGTAAGAGATAAAAACTTTATTATTACTCAAAACTATCTGCAAAATCCTCCCTTCCACCCCATAGTCGATATCTTTTTTAACACCATTTTCATCAAAAATTATCAACCTGCTTAGCTGTTCCTCGCCAAGTACACCTTCCTCTTTATTTAACTTTTCACCGTCACAGGAGATATCTTCCCCTTCGATGTAACATCTTTTCTTTTCATAATCTGTATAATTACTGATTTTTTTATCAAAATCCCATTTACCAAAGAAAGCCATACCATCATATTTATAAACCATATCGTAGGAAACTATTATGTATATATTTTTATTTTTAACAGGTTGTTTATAGCTTTTTATCTCATCAATAACCTTTTTGACATCGGTATTTTTATTCTCTTCAAAGATCTTGAAACCATTATTGTCAAAATAGCTGACTATATTGTAAAGAAGATGCTGGGAATCTGATGTAAAACCTAGCCCAATAAAATACCCCCTCGATTTCCCCTGTATACCTCCATCATGGAATGTTGAAACATTTGAAACATCTTGATACATATACCCAAAATCCCACCATGTAACAACTACAGCTCTTTCTCCCAATATATTTCTCAGCTCAGACGCAGTTTTATGAAAAGATGCTGGTATTGAAGGTGTAGGTTTATAAAAAATTCCAGAAAAGTAAACAGTGATAAAAATAGTTGAAAATACTGCAATAATCCCTGATGCTATCTCTGAAAAAAACTTCAAATGATAATCAAAAATCTTCACAACGTTTTTGAAAAAATACTCTACAAAAAAGTATATAAGATAACCAAGCCCTGAATAGATAAAGGGTGATAAATACATGGTAAATCGATTGCCAGATTTAAAGGATATAATACCCAGCATAAAAACTGGGAGAAGTGGTATAAAATCTTTTTTCATTTTTATTATTAGTAAGATAACCCCAATTAGCCCCAATATCCCAATATAAGTACCCCCAGCGGCATAAAGAAGTATTGTTTCGTATCCCTGCTTTTGTGTCTCTGAAATAAATTCTGCTATATTGGGCCAGATAATGCTATTTTCCTTTATCCCTTCCCCTGCAAAATATTTTGAACCAAAGATGAAATATTTTATGCTATCTAATCCGCTTATAAAATATAACGGATTAGAAAAGATAACAAACAAAACTGTTATGGTTGTAGATTTTACAAAACCTTCCTTTTTAAATAAAAGATATGTAAAGATTATTGCACTGTATATAAGTATAAAACCGGGATATTTGTACCACCACATAAATAGATAACCAAAGATACCTGTAAGGATTGCCAGAATATATTTTTTATAACCATCAGCTTTTGGTATTGTATAAATAAGGTATGATAGCATTAAAGGGAAAAAGAGAGTCATACAATCGGTGTCTACTCTACCTAAAAAAGTTCGATAAAAATATGAATAGCCAAACGTTGTAAGTACAGATCCCATGATAGCAGTTGAAATACCTGCTGAGGAATAGAAATATAAAAAGAGTGGGATAATAAAAAGGGATGAAAGAAAAATAACCAGATATATCCCTGTAATATAGTAGTTACCAATAAATTTATTCAACTTATTTATCAAAAATACGAAAAGGTTGTCTGCCTCCATTTTTATAGAATAGGGATGATCTGGATAACCCCTATATATATCAGGCATATCGGAGAGGTTATCTGCCATTTTAGCAAGTCTTATCCAGTAGTAACCATCAAGGGTTGTAAGGGGGATAAATTTATCAGAAAAATATTCAGGATGATTTATTTTCCACTCATAGAGCTGATAATACCTTACCCCAGAAGATATCAGCATTAGAATAAATACCATTCCAGTGATATAGGCGATTTTTATTTTATTATTAACCATCACCCAACCTTAAAAATCTTTAAAAACGTCAGAAATATTATTTTCATATCCACAAAAAGTGACATCTCTTCTAAATATTTTTTATAAAGTTCTATTTTTTTGGGTAATATCTCCTTTAAATAAGCATAATCAATATCATCATATTTTGCAAGGATATCTTCCTCATCCCTGAACAGTATAGTAGCATAATCTGTGATACCAGGTTTAATTGACAAAATAAGCTTGTAATCATCCTTTTTGAGATTAACATACTTTTCAACCTCTGGTCTGGGTCCTACAATACTCATATCCCCCTTTAACACATTAAAAAATTGTGGCAGCTCATCAAGCTTTGCTTTCCTTAAAAATCTTCCAGCCTTCGTTATTCTGGGGTCCCTATCCTTTGTAACAAGGGGACCTATTTTGTCAGCATCTGTTACCATAGTGCGAAACTTTATCAGTTTAAATGGAACAAAATCTTTGCCAATTCTATTTTGAAGATAAAAAATACTACCCTTTGAGTCAAGTTTTATGATTACGGCAATGACTAAAAATAATGGCATTAAAAAGGAGATGGCTAAAAGTGAAAAAAAGATATCAAAAACCCTTTTGCCAGTATTTCGATAAAAATTATTTAGCATATTTTACAACATGCTCCACCACATAGTTTATCTCCTCTTCACCCATCCCCGGATATATGGGTAGAGAAAGACTACCTTCAAATACCTTATTTGATACGGGGTAATCAACTTCTTTAAAACTATATTTTTCCCTATAATATGGATGTTTGTGTACAGGGATAAAATGCACAGAGGTACCTATGCCATTCTCCTTCAATTTTTCTATAAGCTCATCTCGATTATTTACCCTTATGACAAAAAGATGCCATGCAGATACCCTATCATCTTTAACAAACGGTAAAACAATATTCCCATGATTTTGTAACAATGAGATATATCTTGTGGCTATTTTTGTCCTTTCTTCCAGCATATAGTTTGCTTTTCTCAGCTGGGCAATACCAAGAGCAGCATTTATATCGGTGGAATTGTATTTTAACCCATTGTCTACAACCTCATAATACCAGCTCCCTTTCAGTGTATACCTGTCCCATGCATCGCGATTAATCCCATGTAAGCGATTTATTTTTATAGACTTTATAAAATCTTCATTATCTGTGGTTACAGCTCCACCTTCACCCATTGCAAGGGTTTTTGTGGCATAAAAACTAAAACATGTTAGATCCCCTATCGTACCAACAGGTCTATTTTTATAGTAGGCAGGAAAGGCATGGGCAGCATCTTCTACAACAAAGAGATTGTGTTTTCTGGCTATCGATAAAATTTCATCCATATCACATGGTTGGCCTGCAAAGTGAACAGGTATTATAGCTTTAGTTCTTTTAGTTATAAGATTTTCAATCTTATTTACATCCATGTTTAGAGTTTTTTCATCAATATCGCACAGGACAGGTTTAGCATTGAAATATGTTACTACCTCAGCAGTAGCAATAAAGGTGTTTGTGGGTATAATCACCTCATCCCCATCCTTTATGCCGATGGCCTTTAGTGCAAGGTGCAA
>JAIWOA010000067.1 GCA_020217115.1 Calditerrivibrio sp.
TGCAGCAGTACAAGAATTCACAGTCAAGGTTTTTATCTTTCTATCGGATCTGGTATTTATAAAATCTGAAAAACTCTTTTCAAATTCCATAACTTTTGGCCCCATCGTGATCCAACCAGATCTAAGGGCATCCACCACCATATTAATCTCATCTTCCTCTATGAGTGCTCTATGAAATGGGATATTCATACGTCCCCCTATGTTTTTTAACAAAATCTGCTATCCTTTTAGCTTCAGATTCACTTATCTTTTCGTGGGTAGGCAGATTTATTATATGCTCACAAACCTCTTCCGCTATTTTACAACTACCCTTCTTATATTTTACCTTCTCCCATCCATCCATGTTGGGATGCAAAGGGGATAAAAACCAGTCACCAATTTCGATCTTTTCTTTTCTGGCTTTTACCAGAATACCCTTTTTATCCTCCACAAGTATTGGAAACCTCAAAAAAACAATATCTGAATTTTCTGAAAGATATAAGCTGTATTCTTCTGGAAAGAATTCTTTATAAATATTAGTAATTTTTACCCTATGGGAAATCATCTCTTTTACAGATGAAAGTTTCTGATTCAGGATGGTTATCTGCTTTTTCCCCATCCTCTTTTCGAATCCGGAAGGTTTTTCATATTCCAGTTCGTCATCTGTAGAAGAGCCAACAGCAAAACCCATGGATGAAACTTTTCTGTAGATAGACTGAGCAGTCCAAAATATTTTTGGTGTTAGAAGTTTGCTGTAGACTTTGTATTGTAGTTCGATAAGACTCTCTTCCCTTGAGGTAGGGGGGATAAAACGTTCATATTCTTTCTCCATCTTTTTTAAAAGCTCGTCATTGTTTATCTTTGCCCAACCACCCAACCCTGTTGTAATAGGTTTAGACCATTGGGATGAAAAAAATGATGCATCACCTATTGTACCCAGTTCTTCCCCCTTATATTTTGAACCAAGACAGTGACAGGCATCTTCTATAAGAAAAAGATTATATTTTTTACAAAGTTTTTTTATTTCATCCATTTCAGCAGGTATCCCAAAGGTATGTTGAGCTATGATAGCCTTTGTATTTTTGCTAATCTTCTCTTCAATCTTATCTACATCAATATTGAAGTTTTTTATATCTATATCCACATAAACAGGGATTGCACCTGTATAAGATATGGCGTTTGGAACTACAACACATGTAAAACCTGGCAAAATAACCTCATCTTTGTCACCTATCCCCATACTTTTTAGTATGGCATACAACGCTACCCTTCCCTTAAAAAAGGTAAATACCTTACCCATTTTTCCCACCAAATAGATATTTAATACCTCCCCAGATAGAACCTATACCGTAGGATAAGTGGAGAGTCCAGAATGAGATAATAGATGGAACAAAATATATAAATCCATTATTTTTTGCAATCTGAAAAGAAAATGAAACATTTGCAACTGTATAGGAAATCAGAGACAACAATGAAATAGATCTAAAAAATGGGAATATCCCCAATAGGATAGAAAGGACAAACAAAGAGGGTATAGTGTGTCTATAGGAAAAGGGTAGTTTGGCAAATTTTAGACTATAAAATATCCAGAATCCGTTCTGGTAATTCTGTTTGAATAAATCTTTCAAGGTTTCCCTTGGATAATATACAGATCGTATTTTAGGATTTAATATAATCTTACAACCGGCATTTTTTATACGCAGGTTAAACTCTATATCCTGATTTCTTACCAGATTTTCATTAAAATAACCAAATTTATCGAAGACACCCCTTCTGTAACAACCATAGGGGACTGTATCTGTTTCCATAATTTTGTCGGCACCTGTTCTGAATATTGAGTTACCCACCCCAAATCTATTTGATAAAACAAAAGCTATGGTCTTTGCAAAAAGTTTATTGTTAGCTGGTATAGTATTGATGACTCCACCTACACAGTCAGCCTTTGTTTCAATAATAGTCTCAATATTATCCATTATAAAAGACTCATTAATCGATGTGTGACTACTCAAAATAATTATGTAATCTCCACTGGAATTCTTTATCCCAATATTTAGTGCAACAGGTGTGATCTTCTTCTCATTTTCAATGACACTCACCAGCAGCTTTTCTCTATACCCCTCTATTATCTTTTTTGTATTATCCTCACTTTTTCCATCAACAAAGATTATTTCAAGTTTGTGTTTTGGATAATTTACCCTACAAAGAGAATCTAAAAAATTGCCTATATGCTTCTCCTCATTTCTGCTTGGAATTACAAGGGAAACCTTTGGCAGATCTTCACATTTCATATATCACCCTGACAAATTCTTTTATATTTTTCTCCCATATCCCCTTTTCTTCTATTATTTTTCTATTTCTGTCCATCATTTTTTCCAATATAGCAGTGGAGATATTTATATTTTTAAAACTATTTGTAAAGAAAAATCCATTCTCCCCATCGTTAACCCATTCCCGATTTGCCGGGATATTTGAAACTATAGGGATACAACCGTGTGACATGGCTTCAAGGAGAGAGACAGATGTGGAATCTGAATCTGGAATAGATATGTAAAATGATGCCCTCGAATAGATATCCTCCTGCTCATCCTTTGATAAAAAACCTACAAATTTCACATTATTATTCAATTTTAGCATATTGATTAAATCAATCAGTTCATCCTTTAAATACCCATCATTTGCTATAATAAGTTTTGCATCCCCATTTATTTTTAGATACTCAGCAAATGCAATTATTATTTTATCAATGTTGTAATTCTTTTTGAGCATTCTGTTTGAAAAAAATAGGTTAGGGTCCTTTTCTCTTTTTGGGGGCAACTTTTCAACACCAAAGGGAAATGTCAAAACCCTCGCATTTGGAGATAGGCTAATTATCCTGTCTGTCATATAGAAAGAATCTGACGTTATAAGATCTGAATTACCCAGAATATATCTGGTAATTTTTTTATAGAGGAAATTTTTTTCTGGAGTTACCAGAATATCAGATCCCCAACAGGAAGAGATTATTTTATAGGGGTATCTGTAAAGTTTCTTGATTAAAACAGCCATAAACCCGTTGCTGGTTATATAGTGTGGATTGACAATTTCAGGATTTACATACTGAATAAAACGGTTTAAAATATAAATAGAATTTATGACAGAAAAGTTTCCACCTTTCTGGTTAATTAATCTGTTTAAAGAAAAGATCTTATCCCTGTCAATGTAAAGACTCATCTCTTCCGATATAGCTTTAAAGGAGAATAGGTATAGATCCAGATGTTTTACAAGCTCCTTTCCCCATTTTACAAGATGTGGACTACTCCCATCACCTATCAGAAGATATCTTTTCATCTTAGCAATACCTTTTCATCTATATATCTTTGTAATTTGTCTATCTGATAAATTCTCTTGCAGGAATTTACTACCTCCAGATCTGGATTAAAATTAATTTCACCACTCCATACCTTATAAGCTTTCAAAATATTTTGCTTTATCCCATCAAGATCGTTGTTATCTGAAATAAAACCTGAACCAGACAAGGTTATAAGCTCTGCAGCTACATCCTGAGGATCAACGAGGGCTATTATCGGTCTTAAAACAGCTATATACTCAAAAAGCTTTCCAGTGTACACACCTTTTATATCTGTAGTTGGATGGATTAGAAGCAGAGCATCACTCTCTTTCATTATTTTGATAGACTCTTCGTTGGAAACTCTGTCACGAAAAATAACCTTTTCTTTTAAAATACCCGGGATCTTTGTTGGCTTTGCAACACCTAAAAATACTATCTTTATATCTACTATTGAGCTATTTTTTATCAATTCTTCAGTGGCTTTAAAAAAGTTCTCCGGATTTCTTTCCCCATAAAAGCTTCCTGTATAGGTTACAGTAAAAATTTTGTTAGGGTTGTATCTATCTGGCTCAACTTCAAAGTCAAAACCATTACGAACCTCAATAAAATCGATCTTTTTATCGGTTTGTTCTGCTATCTTCTTAAAATCGTCAATTATAGGTTTAGATACTGCTGTTATGCAATCAGCATATCTTACAATCTCCTTTTCATAGGGTTTTATCTTCTTTCTATAATGCAGTGGAAAAAAGATGTTGCTACTCATCTGATCCCGCATATCAGCTATCCAGAGTTTCTCAGGATATCTTTTTTTCAGCTCCATACCGATCAGATGTGAAGAGATAGGTGCAAAAGATGTAATTATGACATCGAAAGATATTCTATTTTTCTCAAGGTAACTCAAAACCCCTTTCATCCATCCATCATATTCATCAAGCATAGTTGCAAGAAGAATCCTGTTGTACAATGCTTTTAGATTGTGAAATAATAGATTAGTTTTTTTCTTAAAAGTAGCTTTCTTAAAAAAACTGTTATCAGGGATTCTTACAACATTAACTTCTCTATCATCTGCAACCTTAAATTTCTCCTCCTTTGCTTCAGAGCTTCTGTTTTCGAGGGATATAACTGTAGTTTTATATTTATCAAGATATTTTGCAAAGGAAAGGATGCGATTAGTAGCTACAGATTCAATTGGAGGGAAAAATGGGGATACTATTAATATATTTCTATCCATCAATGCTACCTATAATTTTTGCAGGATTGCCGGCTATTATAACCCCATGTTCAGTAAAACTTCTGGTAACTATTGAACCTGCACCTATTACTACTCTATCCCCTATTGTAACCCCCGGAAGTATCACAACGTTTGCACCTATCCATACATTGTTTCCTATTTTTACAGGTGGATTCTCCGTTGGTTTGCTTATATCTGCAAGTTCATGTCCTGAAGTAATAATTTTTACCCCCGGGGCAAAAAGGAGATTTTTTCCGCATATAAGCCCATTGTAGGCCTGTATGTAGCAATTACCACTCACAGCAAAGCTTGTAAGAGTTATAAGATCATAGCTTATTTTTATCCTATCAAAATGAGTTATTTTCGATGTAAAATGTACAGGGATATTTATCTCAGACTGATTCCTCAATACCCTTTGAAATATAAAATTGGTAAAAGAGAGAGGGAAACCTATTTTTCTCATAAGAAGGATTTTTAAAAAAAATCTGTTCGTAAAACTATCTTCCCCTTCCATAGAAAGGAGTTTACTTTTAATCCTATTTTTTATTGACATAAAGCCCCTTTGCAAAAAGATATGATACTAAAAGGTAGGCAATATATAGCACAGTATTACTAATTGTGTAAAGTATTAAAGCAAGTATTATGCTTTTCTGAAGATGACCAATATAGAAGCTAACGACAGTTGATATAATAAATAGTATCTGCCCTATCAGATTCCAGCTCTGCTTCTCAGCGATATAAAACATATACGTAAGTGGCGATGTAATAAATTTTGCAAAGAACATAAATATCATAATCTGAGAGAAAAATCCGGAAAATATCCATTCCTGCCCAAAAATAATCATAAAAATTTTATGACCAAACAAAAAAATGATTATTGAAGGTACAATACCTATTGCAAACATGAATAAAAATATTTTTACAAATATACTGACACAATTACCATTGGTTTTAAATTCCTCAATTGCCTTAACTCTAAAAGCACCTAAAATAGATCCACCTATCAAGGAGGTGGGTATCTGTAGCATCCTCTGGGTAAGGGAAAAATGTCCAACAGCAGTCTTTGTAAAAAAATAGCTCAACATCAATACAGGAATCTGCTGAAACCCTATATTGAATAATCCTGCCCATAGGTCAAATTTTGGGAAATTTATAAATCTCACAGCAACAGTTTTTAACTTCTCAAAAGAAAGATTGCCCACTATCTCTATAAACTCCCTGTCTTTAAATACAATAAAGATAACTGCTAAAAACTGCCCAAAAATATTTCCAATTATCAGGTTGGTACCGCTGCCATGAAAAATTCCCAGAAATAACTGAAAGAAAGCTATTGTAAACGATTGTATAAAGGCAGCTACAGAAATCATTCTGAATCTACCATTCCTATTTAACCTGTGGTATAATGTATTATAACTTCCTATTAAACCTATATTTATAGCACCTATGTAAAACAGATTATGGTAAGTACCAAACCAACCAAAAATATTTTCCAGTATAGCTAAAAAAAACAGTATAGAGCTGAAGATTATAGATAGAAGAAACGACAACGATGTTGCTGCTCTTGAAGTCTCTTCATCGTCGGCAATCATTATGGAAAGATCATATCTTCCAGTTGCGGCAACAGATAAAATAGTTACAATTGAAAGATAAAAAGCGTATTCTCCAAAGGACTCAGGAGAATATTGCCTCGTAAGAATTGGAGAGACAATTAAAGGAACAGATTGGGCTAAAATTGATCCTGTAAAAAGTGTCAATACATTGTTAAAAAACTGTTTATTACCCGACATATTTCAGAATCGATTCTACGACTTTTTCTGCAGCTTTACCATCTCCATAAAGCCCATTTGAATCGACAAATTCCCTTGAACTGATATTTTCATATATCGATATTATAGTATCTCTCTTAGCTCCAGCCAAAAAATTCACAGAATGCTCCACAAGCTCAATCCATTCCGTTTCATCCCTCATAGTTATACAATATTTTTTAAAGAAATATGCCTCTTTTTGCAAACCACCACTGTCAGTCATCACAATTTGACAACTCATTATCAGTGAAATCATATCAAAATACCCTACAGGTTCTATTATTTTTAGTGTGGAAGCTATATCCTTAAGTACAACATCTGAGTCTATTATTTTCCCGGTTCTTGGATGTAGAGGCAATACAACTTCTATGCTTTTTGAAATGTGAGATAATGCCAGAAGAATCTCTTTTAATCGATCCCTGTTGTCAGTATTTTCAGATCTATGAATTGTACACAGTACAAACTCCCCTTTTTTGAGCTTTAGATCCTTTAAAATATCTGGTTCTTTTTGTACCCTGCCACTATAGAAAAGAGCAGCATCATACATAACATCACCTACACATAGTACCTTTTGTTCTTTACCATCGTATAATCTATTTGGGTAACCTTCCGCTTTTAAATTTTTTATAGCCATTGGGGTAGGACAAAAAAGCAGAGAGCTTACCCTATCGGTAACTACTCTATTGATCTCCTCTGGCATATGCATGTTAAAACTTCTAAGACCAGCCTCAACGTGGGCTACAGGGATATGTATTTTGACTGCTGCAAGGGCACCTGCAAGGGTAGTGTTTGTATCCCCATATACAAGTGTTAGATCTGGCTTCTCCCTCAATAGCAACTCCTCTATCTTCTCAAGCATCTGTCCTGTCATTGCACCATGGCTCATGCTATTGATACCAAGGTTATAATCTGGTTCTGGGATATCCATCTCCTTAAAAAAGATCTCACTCATCTTTTCATCAAAATGCTGACCTGTGTGAACGATAACCTCTTTAAGATCATCCTTGTGATGTACAGAGATAACTCTGCTAACAGTTGCTGCCTTTATAAATTGTGGCCTTGCCCCCACTATAGTGACGATCTTCATAGGTTTACTTTTAAAGCTTTTTAGCATCATCGTAGAATATTTTTCCAAAGGATAGCTCTGGCGGCAGAGGAGACTCCTCGTCAATATCCAGACATTTTAAAACTCCAGGAGCAACCTCCTTGTAACTTAAAAAACTTTCAGGGCATACCATTACACCATTGGGATCAGGATTCTTTAAGATATGTCCATGTCTGCTCATCCAACCCTTTCTCTTACCGGGGACTCCTACAATAAATGCATAGTCTGGGACATCTTTTGTAACCACAGCACCTGCTGAAATGAAGGCGTACCTGCCTATGGTAATACCGCATACTATAGTAGCATTTGCACCTATAGTGCAGCCTCTTTTCAATACAGTTTTTTCATAAAAATTTTTTCTGTTTATCTGTGATCTGGGATTTGATACATTTGTCAATACACATGATGGCCCCAAAAAAACATCATCTTCTATAATAAGCCCTTCATAAATAGAAACATTATTCTGAACTTTAACGTTATTACCTATGGATACATTAGGTCCTATTACACAATTTTGGCCAAAGGAGCAGTTTTTTCCTATTTTACTTCCAGACAAGACATGACAGAAATGCCATATCTTTGTCCCCTCTCCTATCTCAACTCCATCATCTATATAACTTGATTCATGGACAAAATAGCTCACCTTATCTCCTCCCGATTATGTTGTTTACCCAACCAGACTCATCCTTAACAACTGCCAGATTTCTTATATCACTCACTATCTTGATAGAGGTAACTGCATCTTCAAGACCAAAACCACCCCCAGCAAGAATATCTCTATATGAAGTTGTATGTAGATCTGTGAAACCTTCTGAAAATTCTATCTCAGAACCATCCATTGTGATACTGCGATAGGTCTTTTTACCTTGAGATATTGCATTTTGTGGAAGGTAATTTGAATTTATGCTCAAAAACCACCTTACACGTGCATGTTTTAATCCTAAATAACCAGCACAAACATCACTATCCCTTAAGTATACAATATTTTCCTTAACCTCTCCAAATATAAAGGAAAGCATATCAAAAAAATGTATCCCGATATTTGTTGCAAGTCCGCCAGATTTAGATTCATCACCCTTCCATGAATTAAAGTACCACTTGCCTCTGCTTGTAATATAGGTAAGATCTACATCCCAAACTTTATTAGGGTTATTTTGTATCTCTTTTTCCACCCTATTCTTCAAACTTATTATATTGTCATGGAGCCTCAGCTGAAGTATGGTATATACCTTTTTCCCAGTCTCTTGCTCTATCTCCCTCAATCCGTCAATATTCCAGGGATTTAAAACAAGGGGCTTTTCACAGATAGCGTTGGCCCCGCTTCTCAAAGCAAACCTCACATGGGCATCATGGAGATAATTGGGAGAACATATGGAAACAAAGTCTATACTATCCCCTTTTCTTCTCATTTTATCTATATGTCTATCAAATCTTTCAAATTCAGTAAAAAAATCTGCTTCAGGAAAATAGCTATCGATTATACCAACGGAATCGTTCCTATCCAGAGCTGCCCTCAAAACATTTCCAGTTTCTTTAATTGCTTTAAGATGTCTTGGCGCTATATAGCCACCCACACCAATAATAGCAAAATTTAAACAATCTTTACCCATCATTCATTCCTTTACATTTATTTTATTTAATGCTAAATAGCCACAATAAGTTTACTTGTCAAATAAAACTTTTTGGGTATAGTTTGTTTATGAGATTAATTCATTATTTACTACTTATATTGTTATTCCGATCGTTGGTCTTTGCAGCAGGTGAAATATTTATTAAGGAAGGGAGCTTAATAAGTGAAGTTATAATAAGGGTCCCTTCAGAATATGTAAAAGATTATAAGGTTAATGGTGCAAATGCTGAAATCAATTTTAACAAAAAATTTAACCTCAATTTAGGGGAATACAACAAAAAGATAATCAAAAACATTACAAAAAAAGAGAGTTCCATTCTCTTAACTATAAACCCATGGGCATCAATGTACATAGCAAAGGAAAAAGATCAATTGAAGATCGTTATAGCAAACACCCCAAAAAAATCTTCAGAATTTAATATAAATATGGTTTCTCCAATACCTGTGGAAGATCAGAGCTATAAAAATGTGGAATCTGAAAAAGCAATTGCAAATTTGAGGCTAAAATTAAAAGAACAGGATTACGAAGGAGCTATTAAGATAGCAGATGAACTTATTGCAAAAAATCCCCTTGATAAATATGGAGAAGAAGCCCTCTACCTATCAGGCTTAGCCAACATAGAACTTGGGAAAGAGTCTGATAAAAATCTTTTTACAGCATCATCAACCTTTGATGAATTTACAAGAAAATTTCCAAAATCAAGACTGTTGGGGGATGCCTACCTGAAATCTGCTGAAGTTAAGGAAAAATTGGGATTTAAGAATGAGGCAGTTTTTGTATATCAGGAGATGATAAAAAATCTCAAGGATGAAAAATATGCAAGCATAGCATATACAAAGGTAGGTCAGCTCTACAATGAACTGGGGCAACCCGATAGAGCACTGAAATATTTTACAGATTACATACAAAAGAATAACCCTGACAATTCCCCAATATATGCATATGTTGGTTCAATATATGCTCAAAAGGGGGATTTTGTAAAAGCAGAAGAATACTTCTCAAAATATAAACCAAAAAAGATTGAAGATCTCCCACCAGATACACTATTCTGGATGGCAGAGGTATTAAACCATAAAAATGAGCTTGACAGCGCATTAAAATATTATACGGTGATATATAACCGATTCCCCGACTATGAAAAGGCTGATATGGCAATGTACAGAGCTGGAGTAATACTAATATCAAAGGATAAAAAAGACCTTGGAATAAATCTTCTAAAGGATACTAAATTAAAATATTCACAAAAGCATGGAGGGATTTTATCCGCTGTAAAAGTTGCAGAGGAGACTCTGAACTCAAATGATTCAGAGTTCTGGTCTGTATATCTTGCAGATGCAATAAAAAATGATATAGATCCAAAATTAGCAATAAAGGCATTAAAATTATTGGTAACATCGTATATTAATGATAAGAAATATGACAATGCCCTTAAGCAGATAGAATTGTCAGAAAAGAAATTCTCATCTATGCCAGAATTTAATGAACTATACCATTTAAAAGAGGAGATATTTTACAGTGTATTAAAGGGGGCTTTCTCTTCTGGAGACTATGCAAAGGCTGAAAAAACTATAGAAACCTTTCTGTCAGAGTTTCCAAAATCCCAGAGGGTCAACGAAATTTTATCGATACGCGAGGAGATAAAATATATATATGCAAAAAAAGCCTTTGATGCAAAACAATATATCAACAGTTTGAAGTTGATAGAAGATTATCTTAGCAAAAATAAACAGCTTTACCACAAAGATAAATGGTATTCACTCTGGGAAGATGCTTTATATAACGTTACAATAGGTTTTAAAAATGATCCTGTAAAGTTTGGCCTATATGGCAGGGAATTTATTTCTATATTTCCATCAAGTTCAAAGGTTGCCTCAATAAAGGAAACTATATCTAAAAACATACTATCTGAGTTTCAAACTATTTTAAACAAAAAAGATTACTACAACACTGTTGTTTTCTACCAGAGAAATAAAGGTGATATAGAAAAACATCCACAAAAGGAGTTTTTCCTCGCCAATGTTGCCTATGCATTGTTTATGTTGGGGGAGAAGGAGAAAGCTGCTTCAATCCTCAAAACAATAAAATATTCAAATAATGAAACTGAACTGGTAAAGATGATGACCAATATAAAACCAAATAATTTCAATATAAACAACTATAGTTTAGCTAATTTTAACAAAATAATTGACGATCTAATTAAAATTGATATTATGAAGGCTTATCAGATAGCTATAAGCTACAAAAAAGATAGGCTTGCTGGTGTAAAAAAAGCAGTAACAGTAATTGAACAGATGAGTGATAACCAAAAAAGATCTATAATGCAATCTTTTTTGAATGAAATAGCTAAAGAGAACCAAAATATAAAAAAAGAGGGATACAAGATATACTTTTACCATGCAGATAACCTTTTTATGAACAAAAATTTCAAAGGGGCTATCGAATCTTACAGAAATTACATATCCTTTGCTCCAAAGAACGACCCAAATATGCCAGATGCTCTTTATTTCATAGGAAAGTCTTACATAAATATTGATGAAAAGGATATGGGGGGGAAATATCTCAATGATCTTATAACAAAATATCCAAATCATCAATATGCTACCCTTGCCAAATCTGAAATAGAGGATCTTAAATGGAAATCGATGAAAAAATAGAACAGATAGAACTACTTAGAAAAGCATTTGATAATTTTAATCAAGCCACAGAAAAGCTTCAAAACTCCTACAAGGAGCTTCAGGATGAAGCTGAAAAGTTAAGGCATGAGGTGGAGATAAAGAACAAAGAGCTCAAAGACAAAACAGATCTGCTGAATGCAGTAATGATGAATGCCACCAGTGCTATAGTTGTCATCAACGAAAACGGTGATCTTATAATGCGCAATAATTCTGCAGAGGACTTGATAAAGAGTATTGATGCAAAGGATCTTAATAAGATATTTTCTGAGAAAAAGAGATCCCTGTTTGATGTGGAGGTGGGAAACAGATTTTTCAATGTCAGTGTGGGAGATTTCCTCTTTTCAGGGGAAAAGGGGTATATCTACATCATTGATGATATAACTGTATTAAAGGAGATAGAGAAGGAGCAGAGGAGAAATGAACATTTGAAACTGATGGGGGAGATGGCAGCTGGAATAGCCCATGACATAAGAAATCCATTGGGAAGCATAGAAATTTTTGCATCCCTTTTAAAACGTGACCTTGAAGGTGATAGAGAAAAAAATAATCTTCTCAATTCCATTATAAAAGGTGTAAAAACAATAAATAGTACTATCTCAAACATACTATTATTTACAAAAGATATAAGAATCACAAAATCCAGTTTCTATATTTCTGACATAATAGATGATGTTATCCTTTTCATGAAACATCTCATGAACGAAAAAAAGATAATATTTAACAATCAGATAAATGAAGACGACAAAATATATTGTGACGCCGAACTGATTAAGCAGGTGGTTATGAATATTATACACAATGCAATAGATGCTGTTGATATTGGAGGAAAGATAACGATCTATTCAAAGGAGTCAGAAAAGGATACCTCGATATTCATAGAGGATAATGGACATGGAATTGACCCTGATTTTATAGACAAAATTTTTATGCCATTCCATTCAAAAAAGGCTAAAGGAACAGGTCTTGGGCTTTCCATTGTTTACAAAATAATCAAGGCACACAACGGTAATATAGTACCAATGAGTAAACCTGGACAAACTATTTTTAAAATTACTATTCCAAAGGGTGGTTAGATGGATAAAAAGGTACTTTTAGTTGATGATGATGATAATATGAGAGTTGCAATGCAAACAACCATTGAGAGGATGGGGATATCTGTAACAACTGCAGAAAATGGTAAAGAGGGACTCGACTATGCATTGAAAGAGAATTTTGATCTTATCATAAGCGACATGCGAATGCCAATAATGGATGGAGAAACATTTTTCAGTATGCTAAGATCATCTGGTATTAATACAAAGGTCTGTTTTGTAACAGCTTATGGAACCGTTGATTCAGCAGTGAGATTGATAAAAGATGGAGCATTCGATTACATATTAAAACCTTTTGCCCCAGAAGTTATCGAGGAGCTTGTTAGAAGGGTTTTTGATCTTTCTGAAACTTCCCAATCAATTGATGAAAAAAAGACTATTTTTCGTAGCCCCTATATGAGTCAGGTGTTTAATATTGCAAAGGACGTTGCTGACAGCGAAGCTACAGTGTTAATCACAGGAGAATCCGGTACAGGAAAAGAGGTTCTGGCAAGGTTTATACATGAGCAAAGTAAAAGGAAAGGTGAATTTATAGCAATCAATTGTGCTGCTATCCCGGAATCCCTTATTGAAAGTGAACTTTTTGGGTATGAAAGGGGGGCTTTTACCGGTGCAGTTAATAGGAAAGAGGGTAAATTTGAGCTTGCAAAGGGTGGAACCTTGTTGCTTGACGAAATTGGGGAGATCCCTATAAATCTTCAGGCAAAACTATTGAGAGTTTTACAGGAAAAGGAGATCGAAAGGCTCGGTGGAACGAAAAAACAGAAAGTTGATGCAAGAATAATAGCAACCACAAACCGTAATTTGAAGGATGAAATAAAAAATGGAAATTTTAGAGAGGATCTCTTTTACAGGCTAAATGTTATAAATATAGAAATTCCACCACTTAGAGAAAGGAAAGAGGATATAGAGGCATTATCTCTATTCTTTATAGAAAAGTATTGTAATATTAATAAGAAACCATTAAAGAAACTTACCAAAGAAGCATCTGAGGTTCTTCAAAATTACGATTGGCCTGGAAATGTTCGTGAATTGGAGCATACAATAGAAAGAGCTGTGATACTATCAAAGGATCAATTCTTGACTCCACTAAATCTTTTTATCCACGGAATAACTATAAATAGCTATTCTGAATATCTTTCAAATAGGGGTAATGTCTCTTCTGTTGATGAGGTTGTTTCCACTGATACCCCAATTGAGCCTGAAAGACCTGCCCAACATCTGCATGGAATAAAAATTGCCGATATGGAGAGGGAACTTATTTTAAATACATTAAAAGATACAAGGGGGAATAGAACTAAGGCAGCAGAAATACTTGGAATAACTGTCAGAACCCTTAGAAATAAATTAAATGAATATCGAGAGCAGGGGATTGATGTGGAGGAATTTCTGGTAGAAGACTGATGGATATACATATATTAAGGGTATTCATTGAAGTATTCAGTGAAAAAAGTATCTCAAAGGCTGCTGAAAAACTCTACATTTCACAACCCACTGTAACAGAACATATTAAAAATCTGGAAAACAGATTTGGCAGTAAGCTTTTCTTCAGGTATGGGAAGGAATTAAAACCTACGGAATATGCAATTCAGATATACCCAAAGATTTTAGAGTTAGTCAATGATTATAATGAATTACTTGATTTTCTTAAAGTGAAAAGAATGAAATTAAAAAAGTTGAATATAGGATCCAGCTCTGTCCCATCTTATATCCCACATTCAACCTCCAAGTGCAACGAACTTAGAAGCGGCTTCAATTGGTGTTTTAAACCCAAGACACTTTCTTGGGCGGTTATTGATTGCCCATTCTATCTGAGCAATCTCCTCATCAAATATTTTACTGAAATCTGTTTCCTTCGTCAAGTATCTTTTTACAACTCCATTAATCTGCTCATTGCCCCCTCTCTGCCACGAGGCATACGGATGGGCAAAATAGCATTTTACTCCTGTCTTTGCTGTTATTGCCTCATGCAGTGCGTTCTCCGTGCCGTTGTCCAGCGTCAG
>JAIWOA010000068.1 GCA_020217115.1 Calditerrivibrio sp.
TTGAAAATTTTATATTTGTCTATATTATATTTAAATATGGAAAAAGTCAAAGATATTATTCTGGATAGATTGGACATTTTAGACTATATTAGTCAATATGTGGAGTTAAAGAGAGCTGGCAAATACTATAAAGGGCTCTGTCCTTTTCATTCGGAAAAAACCCCATCCTTTACTGTAACTCCAGAGAAGGGATTATTTCACTGCTTTGGTTGTGGTGCTTCTGGAAATCTGATCACTTTTGTTATGAAATATAACAACTTATCTTTTATTGATGCACTTAAATATCTTGCAGAGAGGGCAGGGGTCTCAATGGATAGGGATGATAAGGCTGATAAGTTTGCTCAAAACCTCAAAAAATTTCATAAAGATCTTAAAAATTTTTCAAAGGATCTTTTTCAAAAGGTTCAGAATATAAAAGATTATATTTATAAAAGAGGTTTTTCAGAGAAGGAATTGGAGCTGTTTGATGTCGGCTTTGTTCCAGAGGGGTATGACATTAACCAATTTTTGAAGGGGTATGGTTTTGATATTATAAAATCTTCTGGATTATTTTACTACAGAGACGGATCAAACTATTTCAAATTGTCTGGAAGGCTCCTGTTTCCCATAAAGGATATATATGGAGATGTAATAGCTTTTTCAGGAAGAGATCTTGTTGGGGGGCAACCCAAATATATAAATTCTCCAGAAACAAGCATATTTAAAAAAGGGATGACGCTTTACAATCTTAACATTGCTAAGGAGCATATAAGGGAAGAGAGGATAGTTTACGTTGTCGAGGGTTATTTTGATGTCATAAGAATGTGGCACAACGGTTATAAAAATGTGGTTTCTTCTATGGGTACAGCTTTTACAAAGGAGCAGGCACTTCTGTTAAAAAGGTATGCAGATGGTTTTATTATAATTTTTGATGGTGATCAGGCTGGTATTAATGCTGCATACAAGACACTGGATCCTTTTATTGAAATAAATTCCATTCCGGAAGTAGTTTTTTTGGAGAATGGGGAAGATCCTGATTCTCTTTTATTAAAGCATGCTGAAGATTTTGTAAAAGTCCTTGGAAATAAGAGAGATCTTCTCATGCTATTAGCCGAAAGATATGCACAAAATAGTGGTTCATTGTCTCAAAAACTGAAAATATTTGAGTCATTGATGAAGAAGATTGAAAAATTCCCTGAGTCTATAACGAAATCTTTTTATCAGAAGGAGATAGGGAAAATATTTAATCTTGACATCTCAATCAAAGGGAAAGAGGGGAAAAAATCTAATAAAATAGCTAATTCAAACAAAAAAGTTGATCTGAAATATATCTGTGAGGATGACTTCTTATCAGCACTCTTTATGATAAAAGATGAGGAAACGATCAGTAGATTAGTTGATGGTTTAGATATTGAATTATTTATGAATCAAAAAAATAGGATAATATTTTCAAAAATTATTGACATAATTAAAAATTATGGTAGTATAGATACCCTTTTCAATGATATAGAAATTGGTGAGTATATTGCAGGTATGGTAGTTGGAAAGGAGTTTGAGCAACCTTATAAAACAGCAATTTTGAATAGAAACAAAATGTTGTATAACAAAAGTGTTAATGAATACAGACAACTTCAAGCTGAGCTTAAGACTACCAAAGTCGATAAGGATAGATTATCCTACATTCTTGAAAGAATTAATAAGCTCACTTCTGAAATGAGTAAATACAATATTCTGGAGGCATGATTAATGTCAAAAAAACCGAAACTTCCGGATTTAAAACCTTTAATTGCTCTGGGTAAGGAAAAAGGATTCCTTACATTTGATGAAATCAATGAAATGTTGCCCGAAGATGTCCTTTCCCCCGATACCCTTGAGGAGATATTGTTGCGTTTGAAACAGCTGAAGATCGATGTTATAGACAATCGTAGCAATGTTGCAGCTGTCATAACAGCTCCAATAATCGAAGATGAAGAGATTGAGGGGGAGGATATTGAGGTTGAAGAAGCTCATCCTGATGAAAATCTTGAAGAAGGTTTGTCCTTTGACGACCCTGTAAAATTATATTTAAGGGAAATGGGGAATATCCCTCTTTTGAGTAGAGAGGATGAGACGGAAGTTGCAAAAGAGATAGAAAATGGGCAAAAGCTTGTTATTATCAATACTTTTAGTTTTGTTTCAGCTGCAGAAAAATTTCTTCAAATAGTTGAACAGATAAAAACTGGTGAATTCAGATTAAAGGATCTGGTTGATTTTGAAGATGTAAATATGGAAGATGAAGTTGATGATATAGATGAGATGGATGAAGAAGAGCTAAAAAGACTTAAAGATGAAAGGGATATGAAGTTAAGGGATGAATATCTTGCCATCCTTGACGAGATATGCCTAAAACTTCAGGAATCTTCAAAAATATGTAAGAAATTAAAAACTATAAAAAACCATGAACGCATAAAGAATACCAAACAGCAAGTCTTTGAAATAATAGAGGGTGTTGCCATAGAGCTTCTTAAGATAAAGGTAAATTATTCTTTAATATGCAATTTTGCAAGGGAGATATCTACACATGTGGATGAACTGAGGCAGCTTGAGAAGGATTTAAAGAAGATTGTGGATATTTTGAAATACAAAGAGGAAAATATAGATTATGTAAATATAGATGTAAAGAAACTTGAGAACCATGAGGTTAAACATCTAAGTCAAAAAGATACACAGAATTTAATATCTAAGTTTAAATCTATCCAGCAAAAGGCTCAGAAGGATCTTAAATTTTTGGGTTATAGCAAAGGAGATATAGAAGTTTTACATGAAAATCTTACACATTACCTTACTAAAACTGAGGAATATAAAACAAAGCTTATACAGTCAAATTTAAGGTTAGTTGTGAGCATTGCAAAAAAATACACAAATAGGGGTCTCCAATTCCTCGACCTTATACAGGAGGGGAATATTGGACTTATGAAGGCAGTAGAAAAGTTTGAATATCAGAGAGGTTATAAATTCTCAACCTATGCAACATGGTGGATTAGACAAGCTATAACAAGGGCAATAGCAGATCAGGCAAGGACCATAAGGATACCTGTTCACATGATAGAGACAATTAATAAGATGATGAAGGTATCGAGGCATCTGCAGGTTGAATTGGGAAGGGAACCGACGCCAGACGAGATAGCCTTGAAAATGGATGTTCCTGTTGAGAAGGTAAAAAAGGTGTTAAGAATTGCAAAGGAGCCTGTTTCCCTTGAAACTCCAATAGGTGAGGATGAGGATAGCTCTCTGGGTGATTTTATAGAAGATAAAAAGTCAAAGAATCCTATAGATGAGGTTGTTTATCTTAAATTAAGTGAACATACTAAACATATCCTTGATACACTTTCTCCCAGAGAAGCTTCAGTATTGAGGTTAAGGTTTGGTATAGATTGTGCATCTGATCATACCCTTGAGGAGGTTGGTAAAAAATTCAATGTCACAAGGGAAAGAATCAGGCAGATTGAAGCTAAGGCCCTCAGGAAGTTAAGGCATCCCACAAGGAGTAGAATTTTAAAAACTTTTGGAGAGTAATTATGTTTGGATTTGAAAAAAAACTTTCAAGGCTTATTTGTGATTACAGCCTTAAAATAAAAGAAGGGGATGTTGTAGAAATAAGGGGAGAAGTTTGTGCTGAGAGTCTTATACGGGAACTTTACAAATACATATTGGAAATTGGTGCATACCCACTCGTTAGGATGAATTTTTCAGAACAGCTTCACACTTTTTATAAGTATGCATCGGAAAAACAGCTCAGTATGATACCTGAGATCTTAATGACAACTTCAAAAACATTGAATGCTTTAATACATATAGATTCTGAGAGTAACACAAGACAGCTTACGAATATAGACCCTTCAAAAATTGCTTTTCATAGAAAATCAACCAAGATCTTAAAGGATATAATGTTTGAGAGGGAAGCTAAAGGTGAATTTAAATGGGTTATTGTCCCATATCCAACTTCTGCAATGGCTCAAGATGCAGAAATGCCTCTGGAGGAGTATGCAAATTTTATAGAGATGGCTTGTAAACTTGACGAAGATGATCCTGTAAAATCCTGGGAGGATGTAAATAGGAAACAGCAAAATATTGTTGAAAGACTCACAGGTACTAAAAAACTGAGAATTGTAGGGTATAAGACAGATCTGACTCTAAATACCGATAGAAGAAGCTGGATAAATTGTAGCGGAAGACACAACCTGCCTGATGGTGAAGTCTTTACAAGTCCGGTTGAAGATAGTGCCAATGGTGAGATATTTTTTGATATCCCCACATCTTTTATGGGGGTAGAGGTTCAGGGTGTTCATCTTACCTTTGAAAATGGTGCTGTTGTAAGGTCTTCAGCCCAAAAGGGGGAAGAATTTTTAAAAAAGATGATAGAAACAGATGAAAGTGCAAAATTTGTGGGGGAAATAGCCTTTGGATTAAACAATTCCATCACAATTCCGAGTAAAAATATACTTTTTGATGAAAAAATTGGGAAAACTATTCATCTTGCAATAGGTTCCTCCTATCCTGAAGCTGGTGGGAAAAATAGATCTGGTTTACACTGGGATCTAATTAAAGAGATGAAATCAGGTGGCAAAGTTTACAAAGATGATATTTTGATATATGAAAATGGGGAGTTTCTAATTGAAAACTGATTTTTACTTTTATTCTCCGGTAAAAGTTCATGTTGAAGTTGAACCTATCAAGGTTATATCAAAGTTTTTAAGGGATATTGAGTCTGTTGGTGTTATATCGGGGAAAAAGTCGATTGTTAAAACAGGATTTAAAGATTTTTTAATCAACTCTTTTAAAGATAAAGATATATTTTTCTTTGATGAAGTTGAGGAGAACCCTTCTATAAATACAATTATAAAAGGTGGTAGATTTTTAAGGGAGAATAGGTGTAAAGCTGTTATATCTTTTGGTGGTGGTAGTGCCATCGATGCAGGCAAAGCCTGCGCTATTTTTGCAGAAAATAATATACCATTTTATGAATTGCTTGCATCTGAACGTTACAATCTACCTTTGCCAGTTCTGGCCATTCCAACCACATGTGGGACAGGTTCGGAAGTAAATCAGTATAGTATTATAACCGACATTGAGAAGAGAGATAAGATAAATTTTAGTAAATCAGATAGTTTTCCGAAGGATGCGTTGCTATTCTCCGAATATCTTAAAAGCCTTGATGAAAAAATCCTTATTGCGACGGTATTTGATGCATTTACCCATGCTTTTGAAGGTTTTATTGCCACATCCTCCAACCCTTTTACAGATACACTTGCAATGGAAGTTATGAAAATCATAATAAAAAACCTTCAAAATTATATTGATGGGAAATTTTTAAATCTCCCTGAGCTTCATTATGCTTCATCTGTAGCCGGTATTGTCATAGGTCATACAGGTACGACCCTTTTACATGCACTTGGATATTACCTTACAAACCACCATAAAATTCATCATGGGGAAGCAAATGCTTTGCTATTACCCTCTTTTTTAACTTTATGTAGAAAGCAGAATCTGGAAAAATTGAATTTGGTTGATAGAATAATGAAGGATTTTAGATTAGAAATTGAAGATGCTGTAAAGTCTATTTTCAATAATAGATTGGCAGATATTTTAAGTCATGATGAGTTTGAAAATATGGTAGATTACGCATTAAACAAACCTAACGTACTGAAAACCCCTTTTACTGTAAATAGGGATTATATTCTTGATAGTTTGACCTTATCTTAGAATACTTTTCAATAATCTTTTTCACATATATTTCAGTTTCACCTATTTTAGGAACTGTCATATTTTTTACCTTTGATGGGCCTGCATTGTATGCAGATAGTGCCAGATCCAATTTTTTAAATCTTTTTAGCTGTATTGATAGGTATTTAACTCCGGCTTCAATATTCTCCTTTATATCAAAAGGTTTGCTGTAACCCATATCAAAAAATGTCTTTGGCATAACCTGCATAAGTCCAATTGCTCCAGTTCTCGATATTGCAAATTTTTTATACTTTGATTCGACCTCAATAACGATTTTTATAAGCTCACTATCCACATTATATTTTTGCGAAATATTCTTTATCATTGTTTCAAGTTCCTGAGGAGAAGGGGATCTTATTATAATACCTGTTTCTCTAATAATATAATCAAGAAGCAGATAAACGCTAATAGTTCTTGATTTTATAAAAAAAGGATTTATAATTGACTTTGGGTTAAGGGTAGTTATAAAAGTTACAATATTAATGAAAAACAGAAATAGTAAGAAACTATAAAGTATATATTTGTAAATTTTTAGCACCATTTCTAAATATTTCATGAAATGGTATTTTAGTCAATAATAATATGGAGATGTGGATGAAAATAACTGAACTAATTAGAAAAAAAAAGCAACTTCTTTCCTTTGAGTTTTTTCCCCCTAAAAAAGTAGAAAATGATCATATCTTATTTGAAACCATAGATGACCTGAAGGGTTTTTCACCAGATTTTGTTTCCATAACCTATGGAGCTGGCGGTAGTACCAAAGATAAAACTATCTCCTGGACCGTGAAACTTCAAAAGGACTACAAAATAGAAACGATGATGCATCTTACATGCATAACATCCGAAGAAAATGAGATAAAATTGATATTGGACGAGTTATATACCAATGGAGTGGAAAATATTCTTGCATTAAGGGGGGATTATCCTAAAGATGGTGTAGATTACAAAATCAGTACAGAGTTTAAATTTGCTTCTGACCTTGTGAGGGCTATAAATATTGATGGGAGATTCTGTATAGGGGTTGCAGGGTATCCTGAGGGGCATATTGAAGCCAGTGATATATACTCAGATATCGATAATTTAAAAAGAAAACTTGATGCGGGGGGAAGTTTTATAATTACACAGCTTTTTTTTGATAATAGATATTTTTATAACTATTTAGAGCTTCTACATAAAAAAGGTATCAATGTACCGGTATTCGCTGGTATTATGCCTATAACATCATTTTCTCAAGTAGAAAGGTTTAAAAAGATGTGTGGAGTCGATATACCTGATAATTTGATTAATCTTTTGTCAGATAAATCAGAAGATGATACTTTTAAGATAGGGGTAGATTATGCTATATCGCAGTGTGAAGATCTACTGAAAAATAATGTATCGGGCTTACATTTTTATACACTAAACAGATCAGATGCAACAAAGATTATTTTGAATAGTTTGGGACATTTCAACTGTGAGTAGAGATCTTATACTTGTTCCAACGTTGAAAGAGGGATCATACATCTTTAAAAAGGATTTCACAAGACATTCAAATGGACTTTTATGGTGCAAATTTGGGACATATGATATATTTATTATCGGTGTGAGCAAAGTAGTGTCAGCAATAAATAGCTACAAAATATTATCTTCGATGGAATATGATAGAATTATTCTTACAGGAATAGCTGGAGCATACAGGGAAAGCAGATTGTCTGTTGGAGATATTGTTACAATACATCTTGATTATTTTGTTGATGAGGGGATCTACCTTGAAGATAGGTTAGTGGGAAGTAATGAAATAGGTTTCTCTGTATCTGAAAATAACATGGTTGAGTATGATATATATGAAGACTTAAAAATTGTTAATGGGAATACGGTTTCTCTTTGCAGTGGGAACGATAGGTATGCAGAGATACTGCATGAAAAAAGTAGGGCTGATGTGGAAACTATGGAGGGAGCTGCAGTGGGTTATGTCCTAAAAATAGTTGGTAAAAAAGGTTACCATATACGTGGAGTTTCAAATTTTTGTGGTGAAAGAAAAAAACAGGAATGGAATATCAAGTTGTGTATGGACAATTTATGTAATTTTTTTAGGAGCAGGGTATTGGGATGAAAGCTTTTTTATTATTACTTTTTGCTCTGTCTTCAAACTTTGCATACTCCTACTGTTTTGAAGAAGCTGCTAAGGAATATGATTTGCCTTCAAAACTTTTGATAGCTATTGCTAAAGTAGAAAGTAATATGAGACCAGATGTGGTGAATTATAATAAAAATGGTTCCTTTGACTATGGATTAATGCAGATAAACAGTAGCTGGTATTATGAACTTGGTAAAGAACGTTGGAACAAAATTGCAGATCCCTGTGAAAATGTTAAGACTGGTGCGATGATACTTTCTAGATGTATTTCACAATATGGATTTAACTGGAAAGCAGTGGACTGTTATAACAAAGGATCTAAATCGAGAAGTTATAGCAATTATATACTAAAGATTTTTAGTGAACTTAAAAAGCTAAAGTAAGTTTTTTGTAAAATTTGTAAAATTCGATAAAATCATGAAATTCTATGTTGACAAAATAACATTACTTATAATACAAATTTATATACACAAAGCATTTCTGGAGATTTTATATTATGTTATTTTCTACTGGCTTGATTTTTATAATGTTTTTACTTTGTCTTATATGCTACAGAGAAAGGGTAAAGTTTATACGAAGTAGGGATTTTTATTCCAATATTTTGATTTCTCTAAAGATTGGTGTAGTAGTTTTTGATGGCAAAGGGGAGATTGTTTTTAAAAATGAAGGATTTGAAAGGGTATTTAAATCAAAAGATGGTGAGAACTTTGAACTTTCTGATAGCTTTAAGGAATTTAAAGGTAAAATTAACAGAGTTGGGGATAAAGATGTCATCAAAATAGATGTAAATGGAATTGATAAGTATCTTATGGTGAATAAACATAAGTTTAATTTTCACCCCTATATTAATTTTCATGTTATATCTCTGCTTGATGTAACAGAGAGTGAGATTATTAAGGACAAATTCTCCCTTTCCTACGAAATCTTTAAAAATAATATATCTGGTCTGGTTATTACAGATACAGATGGTATTATACTGGATGTAAACGATTATTTTACAAAAATTACTGGGTACAAAAGGGATGAGGTTATAGGTAAAAAGATAGGTATCCTGAAGTCTGGCATGCACGATGCATCTTTTTACCAATATATGTGGGAGTCTATCAACAACACTGGAAAATGGGAAGGGGAGATATGGAATAAAAAGAAAAGTTATGATCTTTACCCAGAATATCTTTCTATTTTTACTCTATACGATGAAGATGGTAAACCAAAAAACTATATAGGTAGTTTTGTTGATATTTCGAATATAAAGAAATATGAAGAGAAGCTTGAATCCCTTGCTTACTACAATGAGATCACAAAATTACCAAATAAAAAATTCTTTATATTAAAATTAAAGAATTTTATTGTGGAGCATAGGGATAAAAATATTGCTATATGCTACCTTGACGTTGATAATTTCAAAAGGTTTATGGACAAATATGGGAGTGAAATTGCAAACAATGTAATATATCAATTTTCAAATAGAATTTTACCACATTTAAAATCAACGGATATAATTGCCCATTTTGATGAGGATATATTTGTCTTTGCTACTATATATGAAGATCAGAAAACCTTTGAGGAATATCTGGAAAAGATTCAGTGGGCAATATACAGGACAATTACTGTCGATGGTGAGAGCTGGAATTTTACTTCATCGATAGGGGTAACGATTTACCCTGAAGATAATGATATTGTGGATGAGCTTATAAGGCATTCCCAGCAAGCTTTATTTAATGCAAAACTGAAGGGTAAGAATAAGATATCTTATTACGATATAATAATGAGTAGACAGCTTGCCATCAGAAGAGAAAAATATCAGGCTATAGAGGAAGGTTTAAAAAATGATGAGTTTATACTTTACTTGCAGCCAAAATATAATGTGGTAAAAAATATTGTTGAAGGTGCAGAGGTACTTGTCAGGTGGAATCATCCTGTGGTTGGCATTATCACGCCTGGAGAGTTTATCCCCTACATATACAATTCTGATTTAGAGATAGCTTTTGATTATTATATATTCGATAAAGCTCTTAAATATATCGAAATCCTTAAGGAAAATGGTATAAATACGAAACTCAGCATCAATATATCACCGAAGGCCCTTTTAAATGATAATCTGGTGGAACATATAAGGAAAAATATTAAAGATATTTCTAACGATATAATAAATTGTTTGGAAATAGAGATAATAGAATCAACTTCCATAGACAACCTTGAAAAAGCAAACAGTATATTAAACGAATTTAGTAAATTGGGTTTTGGGATATCTGTGGATGATTTTGGAACAGGATATGCTTCCCTTGACTATATAAAATCTCTTCCTATAGATACGGTTAAGATAGATAGGGTTTTTGTTATGGATATGCTAAATGATCCAACAGATCTAAATATAACGGAAGTTGTAATCCTTTTAGCAAAGGCTTTTAATAAGAATATTATTGCAGAAGGGGTGGAGAATTTAGAGACTGCATCAGCTTTACAAAAACTTGGGTGTGAAGTGTTGCAAGGTTACTTAATATCAAAACCTCTTAATATTGATGATTTTATACGATATATGAAGTATCAGCAGGGTGTAAAAATAAATTTATCTATAGAACATTACTTCAGCAATAAGGAAGAGATAGAGATGTATGCTGCTGTAAATTCCTTTAAGAATCTTGTAAAATTAGAAAATGAAAAGGATAGAAAAGATTTTAATCAAAATTATTATGACAAAGTATACTTTAATTCCATATCCTGGCTTAGAAATAGAGGGGTATCATTTTTTGAAAAGAAAACAGTATATAAGTCAACTATAGATAAAATGATTAAGATACGAGAGGTTATAGATAAGATTAATAAAAAAGATGTACCTGCAAATATGTATTCTATATATCTTGAAGAACTAAGGCACTTGGTAGTTCATATGGAAAACAGTTTTAATGAAGTGTGGAAAAAAGATGTCTAGTCTGGGAAAACTTTCTCAATTTCTTTGTATATTTTAAGGCATATCCATGCATCTGTGGCTGCGTATATCTGCTGTTTTTCTGTAAGGGGATATCTTTCCCAGTTTGATGTCTGAGAGGATTTTATAATCCTTTTATTTAGAAAGAGGGCAGTTAAAAATCTGAGATTAAATTTTTTTAAATTAAAAGATTTTACCATCTGTTGTATATCTACAAATGATTTTGGTTCAACACTGCTGCCAAAGGATTCTCTTATTTTTCTTAGATCATCTTTTATACCTGAACCTACTTTTGTTATATTTTCATTATTAAATATCTGGATGATCTTATCTTTGTTTGATAATCTTTTTAAATAAAAGATATAGGCGTTGTTTTCATCCGATAGCTGAATTATTGAAATCTTATTTGATATATTTTTTTTGAAGGATGGTCTTGTTTCAGTGTCAAAACCTAAAATATCACTACAGCCAATTTCAAGATTTTTTAGTTTATTATCACTATCAATATTGTGTATCTTGCCAGAAAAGCTTACCACTTCAAGGGAATTTATAAAGTCTGGTGTAAGATATGCAGTGTCATCTAATTGCTGTAACATCCTGGTATTGTAAATATGTTTTTGCTCCTATATATCTTTTTTGGTAGTAAGGGAGGGAAAGATCTTCAACTCTAACTTTGCTTTTTACTCTTGGAGCATGAATGAATTTTCCATCACCCAGATAGATACCAACGTGGGAGACTGTTTTACCATTTATCTTAAAAAAAACCAGGTCTCCTCTTTTGAGATCACCACTTAATTCGTAACCTTTTTTAAACTGCTCCATAGATGTTCGAGGGAGTTCTATTCCATTCATCCTGAATACTGTTTGAACAAATCCGCTACAGTCAAAACCATCATTGTCGTTTCCACCTTTTATGTATGGTGTGCCTATGTAACTTATTGCTGTATTTACTACCTTTTCTCTGATATCATCCGAATACTCAAAATCTTTATCCTTTTGTCTAATATTTTCATAGCTTACAATTATATAGTCATCTATAATCTGCTCCCCTTTCAACTTCTCTGCTGTGTATTGAGCACCCTGATATGTATAAAAATTTCCAAACCTTACTTTATATAAATTGTTATCATCTTTGAAATAGTATGGATCAAGTCCTCTTGCAGAAAGCTTATTAATGAATGCTTCAACATTATTTATATCAGCAAAAGCACCAGCTTGTATTGTAAACTGTATTCTGTCTGCCTTTACGAAACCTTTAGTGGAACAACCTGAACCTAAAATAACAATAAACAACAATAGGTAAAACAATTTTTTTACTTTCAACTCAACCTCTCTTTATAAAAAATCCCGGCTAAGCTTCATTTGAGGGGAGGAGGGCGAAGCACGATAAGCCGGGCTACAATCTATTTATAACTATATTTTATAAAAAAGTCAAGTATTAATATTAGGATACCAATTTATTTTTTAATTCAGGGGGGATTTCAATAGCTCTTTTTTTTTCTGTTGTCAAAGGAAACAAGGGTAGTTTTTGCTTCTGCATATGTTATACCATTGCCATTATGGATTGTATAAGAAAGTGTAAAGGATGTTCTTTTGATCTCATCTGTTTTTATATCTATTATTACTTTATCTCCAAGGTGTATTGGGTGTTTATAATCACATTCAACTCTTACTATTATAAGGAAGATATTTTTTTTAAGAAGTTCTTTGAATTCATTGATAAATAATTTTGTTCTGACTGTTTCAAGATATGTTAGAAATGTAGCATGATTTACATGTCCATAGGCATCAAGATCCGCATACCTTACCTCTACTTCGCATGAATACATATATCCACCAAAAAATTATTTTTATTAAATTTCAGAATATTCTAAGTTAATTAAGAATGTCAAGGGAAAAGATGTAATTTAAGAACAGTTATCTGTTTATCTGGATAGTTTAACTATTTTTATCCCTCCATTTATAACAAGAAGAAATACAATAAAGCCTATTATAAGATCAGGATATCTGGAATTTGTAGCATATACAAATACTCCAGCGAGTATAACTCCTAAATTTACAATTATATCATTGGAGGTAAATATCATACTTGCTTTCATATGAACTTCGTTACTTTTACTCCTTTGTAAAATGTAAAGACTTAGCAGATTACCAAATAATGCAAGAACGGAAATAGTTATCATTATACTATAATCTGGAAAGATTTCTGAACCTGTGAATCTCCTTAAAACTTCAATAAATCCAGATAAAGCCAGTAACAATTGGAAAAAACCAGCTAATGCTGTGACATTCTTTTTTCTTTTTAGTGTCCCTTTTGAAGCATAGATGGCTAATCCATAAACAATACTATCAGCAAGCATATCTAATCCATCGGCTATAAGTCCCATTGAATTCCCTACAAATCCATACAAAACTTCCAATATGAAAAAGAAAAGATTTATAAATAATACTTTCCATAAAAGAATATTTTCTTTTAATTTATTTTTATCATTTATACCATTTGTATCATTTATGTTGTAGCTTTCTACTACAGAAACTGTAAAACCAAGCTCCTTTATAAGTCTCAAAATTTCCAATTCCTTTTCATTGTGAACTATTGTTACTGATCTTTGTGGAATGTCAAAATTAATGTCTGATATTGTAGAAAGGTGGGATAGCTTCATCCTGATCATATGTTCTTCACTGGGGCAATCCATTTCTTTTACATGGTAGATTGTTTTTTTCATATCTGCTCCAAATGAAAAAAAGCCGCCTTTTAAAAGACGGCTTTAAAAACTCCCCGAGACGGACTCGAACCGCCAACCTAGTGATTAACAGTCACCCGCTCTGCCGATTGAGCTATCGGGGATCATTGCTGCGGAGGAGTCTTATAACAAGAAATATTTTACTTGTCAAGTGGAAAAATAAAAATATCATACATAGGTGTGGACATATCAACTATAATAAGTTACAGAACTTGTTTTTAGAGAAAACATATTAAAAAGTAATAATTTTAAAGATGTAGAAATAAAGATATGTTATAGATAGATTACTGCAAATTAGATAAATATAATTTATTTTTAGTTATTTTTAATTAGTTGGTTATGTCAAAAAAATATATTTATATTTAAACTGTTCTATTATATTTCCGATATTATTAGCATAAAAGGGCATGGATGCCTTTTTAATAAACACATGGAGGTGTTTTATGCTGGTAATCCAAAATATAAACTCTGAAATCTATGATATTGTCAGTGAAAATGAGAAAAGGGTATCCCTTGAGCTTGATGACTATGCAAAACTGTATCTTTTAAACATTATGAAGGGTCTGATGGATAGGGAGGATTTCTTTTATACCAGTATTGTTGGGGATGACTC
>JAIWOA010000069.1 GCA_020217115.1 Calditerrivibrio sp.
AGAAATTTTAGTATAATTGCCCACATAGATCATGGTAAATCTACCATTGCTGACAGATTGATAGAATATACTGATGCAATCGATAAAAGGCTCATGAAAGAGCAATTGCTTGATTCGATGGATATTGAGAGGGAGAGGGGGATTACGATTAAGGCACAAACTGTAAGATTGAGCTATAAGGCTGATGATGGTCAGGAATACCAGTTAAATCTTATTGATACACCTGGTCATGTCGATTTTACCTATGAAGTTTCAAGGAGTCTTGCAGCCTGTGAAGGTGCTTTACTTGTTGTGGATGCTTCTCAGGGGGTTGAAGCTCAGACTATAGCAAATGTTTACATGGCCATTGAACAGAACTTAGAATTAATACCTGTTATAAATAAAATAGATCTACCAAGTGCAGATGTTGAAAGGGTAAAAAAAGAGATTGAGGATGTCATAGGGATTGACGCTAGCCATGCAGTTCCAGCAAGTGCAAAGGAGGGTGTGGGTATCAAAGAGATACTTGAGTCTGTAGTTGAATATGTTCCCTGCCCAAAGGGTGACATTGAAAAGCCTCTCAAGGCAATGGTTTTTGATTCATGGTATGACTCTTATCAGGGGGTAATTATTCTGATCAGAGTTATAGATGGTCAGATAGGAATTGGGAGTACGTTCTGTTTTATGTCTAATGACAAAGAGTATCAGGTAGATAAAGTTGGTGTTTTTACTCCTATGGCAAAGAATGTTGCTATGCTTTCAGCTGGTGAAGTTGGTTTTATTATTGCAGGAATAAAGGATTTGAAAGATGTTAAGATTGGAGATACTCTTACTGATCCAAAAAATAGAACAAAAGAGGCATTCCCAGGATTTAAAAATGTAAAACCGGTGGTTTTTTGTGGATTTTATCCTGTGGATACAAACGAATTCGATGATCTCAGGGATGCATTGGAGAAGCTTTCCCTAAATGATAGCTCATTCACCTTTGAGCCAGAAAATTCTGCGGCATTGGGGTTTGGTTTTAGGTGTGGATTTCTTGGGTTGCTCCATATGGAGATAATACAGGAAAGGCTTGAGAGGGAATTTAACCTAAACTTGATTACTACAGCTCCAATGGTAATTTACAAAGTTTACAGGACAAATGGAGAGATGATAGAGGTTGATAACCCTATAAAATTTCCAAATCCTGGTGAGATATCGAGGATTGAAGAGCCCATTATAAAGGCAACAATTATAGTTCCCTATGAGTTTGTTGGGAATGTTATACAGCTACTTCAGGGAAGAAGAGGGTTTCAAAAAAATATGCATTACATGTCATCCACAAGGGTGATACTTGAATATGAAGTTCCGTTGTGTGAAATAGTTCTTGATTTTTATGATAAATTGAAATCTGTGACTAAGGGGTATGCCTCTTTTGACTATGAGCATTCTGGCTATCGTGAAGCAGATATGGTTAAGCTTGATATTCTTATAAATGGTGAGCCAGTGGATGCTTTGAGTATTATTATTCATAGGGATCATGCCTACTATAAGGGAAGAGATTTGGTGGAAAAGATGAAAGAGGTGATACCAAGGCAGATGTTTGAAGTGGCAATTCAGGCTGCTCTTGGAAATAAAGTAGTTGCTCGTTCTACGGTTAAAGCATTTAGAAAAAATGTAACTGCCAAATGTTATGGTGGAGATATAACGAGAAAGAGAAAGCTTCTGGAGAAACAGAAAGAGGGTAAAAAAAGGATGAAGATGGTGGGTAAGGTTGAGTTACCACAGGAAGCATTTCTTGCAATTTTAAAAATAAATGAGGATTGATGATGGCTGACAGTGAGATAAAAGAGACTTCTACTGGAGAAGAGTTTAAGAAAAAGGGGAAATTTAAAGATACTTTCGATTCAATAGTTGTTGCCTTTGTTGTTGCAATGATAATCAGGGCATTTTTCATTCAGGCATACAAGATCCCTTCTGGGTCTATGTTAAATACACTTTTGATAGGAGATCATCTACTTGTTAATAAAACAGCCTATTGGTTTAGTAAGCCTAAAAGAGGAGATATTATAGTTTTTGAATACCCAATAGAGCCTGAAAAAGACTTTATCAAGAGGGTAATTGCTGTTCCTGGTGATAGAATAAGAATGGAAAATAAAAAAGTTTTTATCAATGGTAAACCACAGGATGAGAAGTATGTAAGGTATGAATCTGATTTTGTTTTTCCAGAATATGTTAATCCGAGGGACAATTTTCCAGAGATTACAATACCTGAAGGATATTATTTTGTGATGGGTGACAATAGGGATGCAAGTTTTGATAGTAGATTCTGGGGGTTTGTAAAGGAGAGTTCTATAAAGGGAGAAGCCCTTATAATCTATTGGTCATGGCAGTTTGGAGATAAGTTTGAACTTAGATTAAACAGACTATTGAAAATAATCGATTAATGAGTTAATAAGGTGCTAAGTTCGTAACGGGGGTTTTATGATTCAATGGATAAAATTTGCTGTTCAGATTTTTGTTGCTGTTTACATAATAGTTGCCGCTTTTTTGTATATACTCCCCTTTGCTAAATTTTATATTTATAAGCCAACAGCTGAAGAGATAATAAAACAAAGGGTAGACTTATCCATTGAAGCAACAGTTGCTCTACTCAAGCAGGAAGGAGATGGCGTTGGCATAACACTGGGAGATGAAAATATATTAATAAATAGAACTGAAGATAATGCTGAAATAACAATTAGTTATAAGACAGTTTATAAAATTCCTTTGACAAATAAAGCTTTTGAATATGAGCATACAATTTCAGGGATAAGGAAACTTAAGGGAGCATGATTTATGAAATCTATTTATGACAGAATTCTTTTAAAATTGAGTGGGGAAGCCCTTATGGGTGAGCAAAACTATGGTATTGATGGAGATGTTGTAAAGTTCATTGCAGGGGAGATCAAGGAGGCACTTGAGACAGGTGTTACCATAGGGATTGTTGTTGGTGGAGGTAATATATTTAGGGGTGTGTCAGAATCTGCAAAGGATATGGACAGAGTTTCTGCAGACTACATGGGGATGCTTGCTACTGTTATAAACTCTCTGGCATTACAAAATGCTCTGGAAAATATTGGTGTACCTACTCGAGTTCAAACTTCTATTGAAATGCGTCAGATAGCTGAGCCTTATATCAGAAGAAGAGCTATGAGACACCTTGAAAAAAATAGGGTTGTGATATTTGGAGCTGGCACAGGTAACCCTTACTTTACTACAGATACCACTGCTACTCTCAGGGCATCTGAGATAAATGCACAGGTTGTATTAAAGGCAACAAAGGTTGATGGTGTCTACACTGCCGATCCTAAAAAAGATAAAAATGCCTTAAAATATGATAAAATTTCCTATTTAGATGTGCTAAACAAAAATTTAAAAGTTATGGATTCTACAGCAATTTCAATGTGCATGGACAATAAAATACCTATCATAGTATTTGATCTCTATGGTAAGGGGAATTTGAAAAAGATTTTGTCTGGAGAAAAGATAGGAACAATAGTGGAGGATTAAAATATGATAATTGATGTTTTTAACAAGACCAAAGAAAAGATGGAAAAAACATTGGAACATTTTAAATTAGAGTTAAAGGGAGTTAGAACGGGAAGAGCCTCAGTATCACTTTTTGATAATGTGAAGGTTGATTATTATGGTACCCCCACCCAGCTCTCTCAGATAGCTTCTCTAAACGCTGAAGCGAGAATGGTTACTATTCAGCCATGGGAAGTAAATATGATAAAAGCTATAGAAAAAGCTATTATGGAAAGTAGTCTTGGGCTTAACCCCTCCAATGATGGTAGGGTGATAAGGGTTCCAATTCCTGCCCTTACTGAAGAGAGAAGAAGGGAGCTTGTGAAGGTTGTGAAAAAAATGTCTGAAGAGGCAAAGGTAGCCATAAGAAACGAAAGACGGGATGCAATCGAGAAGCTTAAGAAAATGGAGAAAGAGAAACAGATATCGGAAGATGATAACAAAAAAGGATCTGAACAGATACAGAAATTAACGGATGAATATATTAAAAAGGTAGATGAGGTGACAGAAAAGAAAGAAAAAGAGATAATGGAAATATAATGGTAAAGTCTGCTACGATACCAACCCACGTTGGAATAATAATGGATGGTAATGGCAGGTGGGCAAAAAAAAGATTGCTCCCAAGGGTTATGGGGCACCGTGAAGGGGTGAAGACTGTTAAAAAGATCACAGAGTTTGCTGCTAAAATCGGTATAAGGTATCTTTCCTTGTTTGCCTTTTCCACTGAAAATTGGTTGAGACCTCAGGATGAGGTTTCAACTCTTATGGATCTTCTTGATGAGTATATAGAATCTGAGGTTGAACTGATACTATCACAGGGTATCAAGTTTGTTGTTTCAGGGGATCTGGGTAGAATTAGGGAGAGTACAAGAAAGAAGTTAAATAACCTTATTGAAATATCACGAAATAACTCTGGTATGGTTTTAAATCTTGCGCTTAATTATGGTGGAAGGGATGAACTTATTCATGCAGTAAAACTTATTATTGATGACTACAGTAAAGGTTTGTTGTCAAAAGATGATATAGAAAAAAAATTTTCTTTATATCTTTATAATGCTGAAATTCCAGATATTGATCTTCTAATAAGGACAAGTGGAGAGATCAGGATAAGTAATTTTATGCTATGGCGGATAGCCTACTCTGAATTGTATTTCACAAAGGTTCTCTGGCCAGATTTTAATGAGGATAATTTTAGAGATGCTATAGCAGATTATAATAAAAGAATAAGGCGATTTGGTAAGACGGATGAGCAGATTATTGGGAAATGAGAAATTAAAAAGGGTTTTAACTGCTGCTGTCCTCATACCACCCCTTGTGATTGCTGTTATAAAACTCAGTCACTTTTTATTTTTTCTTCTCCTTTTGGTGGTAATATATATAGCTACCTATGAATTTTCTATGCTTATTGAGGCTTCTGGTGGAAAATTCTTGAAAATACCAACATATATTGGAGCATTTTTGATTCCATTCGGTTTTTATTTAAATGATTTTAAGCTTTTTTTACTGACAGTTTTTGTTGTATCTTTCTCCTCCCTATCTATAAAATTATTGGGTGATCAACCTCTGGAATCGACATTTAATACTGTTGGGAATACTTTTTTGAATATATTTTATGTTCCATTTTTTTTCTCCTTTATAATGTTGCTTAGAAATATAAACTTTCACTATATCTTTTATCTTTTTGTTGTGATATTTTTGAGTGATACCTTTGCATATTTTTTTGGTATAAGGTTTGGGAAAAAGAGGTTATATGAAATAATAAGCCCTAAAAAAAGTATTGAGGGGCTTTTAGCAGGGATTTTAGGAGGTTTATCTGGCGGATTGCTGTATGCATACATATTTTTAGATATATCTCTTATTCATATATTTGCTTCATCCGGTCTTGTTGTTTTTGCTGGAGTAATAGGTGATCTTACTGAATCGATGTTTAAGAGAAAAGCTGGTGTTAAAGATTCTGGAAATATTTTCCCAGGTCATGGAGGCATGCTTGATAGGGTTGATGCACTTTTGTTTGGCGCACCAGTTTTATATTTCTATGTGAGTTCTATGGGTATATGAAAAAGAAGATAGGTATAGTAGGTTCTACTGGTTCTATAGGTACGCAGGCTCTTGATGTTATAAATCTCCACAGGGACAAATTTGAGATTGTTTTTTTGAGTTGTAACTCCAATGTTGATCTTATGGTGGAACAGGGGAAACAATTCTCTGCAAAATATATTGTGTCCGCAGGGAAAAAATTTGATGCTGAATATTTTGGAATAAAGGTTTTATATGGATATGAGAGTGTTATAAAGCTTATAGAAAATGAAGATATAGATCTTGTTTTAATAGCTACAACAGGGTTTTCTGGTGTTTTACCTACATATGTTGCTGCTAAAAGAGGTGTTGAAATAGCCCTTGCAAACAAGGAGTCTATTGTGGCTGCAGGTTCCTTGATAACTGAAGCTGTAAAAAGAACGAGATCAACATTAATTCCAGTTGATAGTGAACATTCTGCAGTATTTCAATGCTTAATGGGTCAGAATCGAGATAAGATAGAGAAGGTTATACTTACAGCCAGTGGGGGTCCTTTTAGAAATAGACCATTTGATTCCTTTGACCATATAAGTAAAACTGAGGCGCTAAAGCATCCAAACTGGAGCATGGGAGCCAAAATTACTATAGATTCTGCTACGATGATGAACAAGGGGCTTGAGCTGATTGAGGCAAAGTATCTTTTTGATCTTCATCCATCTAAGCTTGATGTGGTTATACATCCACAGAGTATTATACATTCGATGGTTTCTTTTGTGGACGGTTCCTTTTTAGCCCAGTTGGGTTATCCAGATATGAGAACTCCAATATCATTCTCCCTTATGTACCCTGAAAGGTTGGTTTCTGGAGTTAAGCCTATAGATTTTAAAACGTTGAGTGTCCTTACATTTCAAGAGGTTGATTTTAGAAAATACAGGTGTCTGGAGTTGGCAATAAATGTTCTTAATCAAGGGAATAATAGTCTGATGATAGCCATGAATGCTGCCAATGAGGTGGCTGTGGAATATTTTTTGAAGGATAATTTGAGTTTTCAGCAGATATATGATGTTATTGAGGGTACTGTGGAAAAATATAGTAGTAAAAATATTACAGATATTGACGAAATCTTTGAACTTGATATTTTATCAAGGGAGACTGCTAAGCAGGTTGTAAAGAAATTGAAAAGAGGTTAAAATGACAGCAATAATAGCAATACTTGCCTTTGGGTTGCTTGTTTTTATACATGAGTTGGGGCATTTTATATTTGCAAAATTGTTTGGTGTGTATGTTGAGAAATTTTCCATAGGGTTTGGTCCAAAGCTTTTTGGGAAAAAAATAGGAGATACTGAATATCTCATCTGTGCAATACCCCTTGGTGGTTATGTAAAAATGTATGGGGAGCATTCCGATGAATCTGTAGATGAAGCATTAAGGGATAGAGCATTTAATAATAAAAAGTTGTATCAGAAAAGTTTAATAGTTTTTGCTGGGCCACTATTTAATTACATGCTTGCGGTATTTCTATTCTGGATTGTTTTTCTAAAGGGTGTCCCTTCGTTAAAGCCTGTGATTGGTGAACTGACTGAAAACATGCCTGCAAAGGTTGCTGGTTTACAAGCTGGAGATGAAATTGTTAGTATAAATGGTTTTGCTATAAAAAGCTGGGATGATATGGCTGATCTTATTAAAAAAAGTCCTGGTAAACCTATTGATATTGTCTACAAAAGAGGTGATCAGACTGTTAATATTCAGATTACTCCTCAGAGATCCCAATCTAAAAATATTTTTGGGGAAAATGTGGAGGTGGGACTTCTGGGTATAAAGCCATCAGGAGAGCAGATTCATATCTCCTACGGTTTTTTTGAAGCACTCTGGAAAGGTTTTTTGAAGTGTTATGATATTGTAGAATTGACGATTCTTGGTATTGTAAAGATGTTTCAAAAAATTATCCCTGCAGATAATATTGGTGGTCCAATTATGATATTTCAGATGACAAAGGATGCAGCAAGTTTTGGATTTGTCCCTCTGATAACCTTTATTGCTTTGATAAGTATAAATCTGGCTATTCTCAATCTTTTACCTGTCCCTGTCCTTGATGGTGGTCATCTCTTGATATATTTTATAGAGGCGATTATAGGTAGGCCCCTTAGTGAAAAGGCAAAGACATTTGCCATGAAGGTTGGTATGAGTTTACTGCTTCTTTTGATGGTATTTGCATTTTATAATGATATAATGAGAATGTTTAAAGGGTAAAATATGCATGAAGCAAGTATCGCTCAGAGTATTCTTGATATTGTATTGGAAACTGCTCTAAAAAATGGAGCCAGGACTGTTAGAGTGGTGAATCTTCTTGTGGGTAAGATATCTGCTGTTGACAATAGTGCACTTACAACTGCTTTTGATGTCATAAAAGAGGGTACAATTGCCGATAGTGCTATACTTAACATTGAAAATATACCGATTGTTGGCAAATGCAACGATTGTGGAAATCTGGACGAGTATGAAGAGTATTTTTTCCAGTGTAAAAAATGCAGATCTTTTAATGTTGAGCTTATAAGTGGAGAGGAACTTTCCATTAAAGATATTGAGGTGGACTAGTGAAGACTGTTGAAGTCAAAAAGGGTATTCTTGAAAGAAATCAGGAAAATGCTGATCTTTTGAGGAGTATATTTTATCAGAACAGGATATTTGTTATGAATTTAGTATCATCTCCTGGAAGTGGCAAAACCTCACTGCTGGAAAAGGTGCTTCCTATAGTAAAGGAAAATTACAACATACTTGTAATCGAGGGGGATTTACAAACTGAGAATGATGCAGAGAGGGTTAGAAAAACTGGAGTTGAGGCTATACAGATAAACACTGGGGGTGCTTGTCATCTTGAGGCTGTAAATATATTGAAGGTATTAAAAGGGTACGATTTAACTAAAATAGATTGCATTATAATAGAGAATGTGGGTAATCTTGTTTGTCCATCATCCTTTGATCTTGGGGAGGATTTAAAGGTTTTGTTGATTAGCACAACTGAAGGGGAGGATAAACCGATAAAATACCCATCAATGGTAAGGGTTTCCTCAGTACTCGTAGTAAACAAGTTGGATCTTATCCCCTATGTAAATTTTGATGTAGAAAAAGCTATAACTTATGCTATTGGTGTAAACAATAAATTGGAGATATTTAAAACCTCATGTTTTACTGGAGAGGGGATAGAAGAGTTTGCTGTATGGTTAAAAAGTAAGATAGAAGATAAAAAATTATGAATGTTATAGCAGGGCTGGATGAAGTTGGCAGAGGCTGTCTTGCTGGACCAGTAGTCGCTGCTGCGGTTGTTTTAAAGACCGATTTTTATGATTCAGATATAATAGACTCAAAAAAAATATCGGAGAATAAAAGGGAGAAACTTTTTGATATAATAATCTCAAACAGTTTAGGGTACGGTTTTGGTATGGTGTGTAGCGGAATTATAGATAGAATAAATATACTTAATGCTACAAAACAGGCTATGCACATTGCTCTTTCAAATATAAGATGCCACTATGATAAGATAATAATAGATGCTGTTAAACTAAAAAATACAGATTCCCCCTTTGAAGCTCATTTCAAGGCAGAAGATAAATTTATTCAGGTTGCAGCAGCCTCTATCCTTGCAAAGGTTTACCGTGATAGATTGATGAGGAAGATGCATCTTCTCTATCCTCAGTATTGTTGGGATCAAAACAAGGGTTATGGTACAAAGAAACATACTGAGGCTATACAAAATTTTGGGAGTACTGTTTTGCATAGGAAAACTTTTCTTAAGGGTCTATTGAATGGGACTGATTGAAGGTAAAAAAGGTGAAGATGAAGCTGCAGATTATTTGAAGAATATAGGTTATGAAATATTATCTAAAAATTTTCGATCGAAGTTTGGTGAAATAGATATAATTGCTAAAAATGGTTGTACCATTGTGTTTGTTGAGGTAAAAATGAGAAAAAACAAAAGATTTGGGAGTGGTTATGAGTCTGTCTCAAGATCAAAGATAGAGAAATTGTTGAAGACAGCTAACTATTTTTTATCACTCCAGAAATCTGACTTTCTCTATAGATTTGATGTTATTTCCATCGATGATGGGAAGATATGTCATATAGAAAATGCATTTCAAATATAAAATTTTTCAGGAGGATATGGTGATAAAAAGACTGTTTTTTCTATTTACAATCTTTATCTTACCGATTTTTTCCTATGCAGAAATAAAAGTATCTTCCCTGCCTAATCCTAATCTATTTCCGATTTTTATCATTGAAGAGAAGGGTTTTGCAAATCTCAAGTTTATCCCGGCTGTTGGCGATGGTTCGACATTGGTTGGTTTTATAAGATCAGGAAAAGTTGATGCAGTATTTTTCAATTATGAAGCTGCAGAAAAGCTTACTAAAGAAACAGGCTGGATTTATGCAGGTTCTACAATAAGTAAAGCTGTTCATA
>JAIWOA010000070.1 GCA_020217115.1 Calditerrivibrio sp.
TTATTACAAAATATAAAATAAGTGCTAAAGGTGATCTTGAAGGGAAGAAGATAGTAGGATCTTTTAGGGGTGGTTCTCCAGATATTTTATTTAGAAAACTAAATCTCAAAACCGAACCTATCTTTACAGATCTACAGGTTGCCTTTCAGATGTTTGTTAATGGAGATGCCGATGCCATATTTCTTCCAGAACCCCATGTGAGTAATCTTCTATTAAGAATGAGAACTATGAATCGGGAAGCTTTTGTTTACGATATTATTAGTTTGAGTGGTAAAGATTACAGATATCCGATCAATGCCACCATTGTAAAGAATGATGAAATAAAAAAGGTATTAAAGGATGCTCTTGAGAAAGCTGTTGAATTTATCAATAGTAACCCTAAGGAAGCTATCAAAATCTTTGAGGTAAAATATAAAAGATATTATAACACTAATTTTCCAGTTGAGGCTTTGTCAGAGGCAATAACTTCTGGTAGGTTAAGATACCTTATCGATGAATAAAAGAAGATTAGATATTTTTGTATTGTTGATTTTTATTGTTTTATGGTGGGTTGGAAGTTTGTTCACTGAAGAATATCTTTTACCGCCACCATATCATGTATTGTTTACCATCTCTGGTATGCTGAATTGGGATCTTTTACTATCTATATACTACTCATTTTCAAGGCTTGTTTTTGCCTATTTGCTGGCATTATTGATATCAATTTTCTTTGCCATTTTAGCTCAGCGAAGCAATACATCAAAATATCTGGTAGAATCTATTTTATCCCACCTATTAAAAATTCCAAACGTGGGTTATCTTACCTTTTTCCTCCTTTTTATAGGGATAGGTACACCAACAATCATAACCACTATCGTTGTTTCTTCTGTACCTGTGATAACTATGGCACTGCTTGGTGTTTTAAGACAGTCAAATAGACATCTGCTTGAGATCAGTGAAATATTCAATGTCAATTTTAAAAATAGATTCTTTTACTTCTACCTGCCAACGATTTTTGATGGATTTTACCCAATATTTAGTATGAGTTTTTCCTTTAGTTTTAAAGTACTTATAATGTCTGAATTTATTGCTGGGATGAATGGTCTTGGATACAGGTTGGTTGAAAAGAAAGCTGAATTTAGCATGGATTCAGTAATTGCCTACATTATAATCATAGTTGTTGCAGGAATTGTTTTTCAAAAAGTGATCGAATATCTATTTTTGAGGATTAAAAAGTGGATATAGTCTCCTTTCAGGATTGTTGCTTTAGTTACGATGGGAATAACAATATTTTAGAAAATTTAACCATAAATTTTAAAAAAGATAGATTTACAGCTATTTTAGGTGAGAGTGGTTGCGGTAAAACAACTATCCTTAATCTGATAATTAAAAGGTTATCCCCTACATCTGGAGTTGTTGTAAGAAACTTTTCCAATGTAGGGGTGGTTCTTCAAGCAGATTCCCTTATAGACAATATATCGGTACTTAGAAATGTCATGTATGTTTGTAATGATAAAGATAAGGCTATTGATGCTTTAAAACTTGTAGAGATGGAAGAGTTTTCAAAAAATAAAGCTAAAACTTTAAGTAAAGGTATGAAGAAAAGGGTTGAGATAGCAAGAGCCCTAAGTATCAAACCAGACCTTGTCATTATGGATGAGCCATTTGCAAATCTTGATCATTTTACAAAAATATCGCTGGTGGCAAGTCTTAAACATTTTATAAAGAATAGTTATGCTTCCTTTATATATATAACCCATGATATTGACGAAGCTTTGGTGGTTAGTGATACTATCGTAGCCTTTAATAAAAGACCTTTAAATAACTATTTAAAGATAGATGATATACAGCTAAAGGATAAGAAATTGGTAAAAAATGAATTAATGGGATATCTTAATAGTAGATATATACCTATACGGTAGAATTTAATATGGAGGTTATATATGGGGAATATGTTAGATTCTGATAAGATTGAATTTTATAATGAAGAGTTTTTGAATGTGAGTAAAGATAAGATAGATTTTTTTATTACATTCTTTAGCATTGTGGGTAGTATCATTCTAAAGGAGAAAAGTGAAAATCTGTATAGAAATGGGATATATAAAAAATTAAAATTCTCTGAAACTTTTAAAAAGCTGGTTTTTGAACTAAAAGAGGATATCCTTTATACGATGAAAAATCTCAACGATTCAGATGCCATTGAAGAACTATCCGATAATATGTTAAATTGTCTGGATATCGATGGTATCAAAGAATCTGAAGTTTTGGAGATAATATCTGTAATCTCTTACCCGTTGTTATCGTATTTTAAATCGAAGGTTACTGAAAACTTATTGTTCGAGGAAGAGAAGAAACTTGGAAGAATGTTGGATGATGATGAGTATATCGATTTTGTTGCACAAAAAGTTGGGAACAGAATGATTGCAGAAAAGCTTATGCAGCTTCTGTTGATTACGACAAACTTTATGGAAGAAAGATCTGAAAGGAGCAGTATATTAGAACAGTTTGGTGGTCCAGAAGATTATATATTTACTGTAATCTGCGAATCTATAGAGTTGTATAAATTAATTTTAGAGAGTTAAGAGCTATCTGGTTTAATTCTGTTTATCTTTTCATTTTTTCTTTCTGTCCAAAATATTGCTATCAAGAAGGAGAGACCAAAAATTCCAAAATATCCTGCATGTCTGAAAACATCCTGAAAAGAGTGACTTAATGCCATTGTTGACTGTGCTTTTGCTATTAATGCACCAGCTTTTATTTCTGCAATCTGCGGAGGAAAGATTTTTGTCAAATAATCCCCAACATTTTTTATATAATGGTATACATGGGTATTATTTTGCATTGTGGAGATCTCTTCGTAGTGACAGTTAAATCTTGATTGTAACGTATTGGTGGCTATGGCTGTACCAAATGACCCCCCCATAAATCTTATGTAGTGCATAAGCCCAACCCCAAGGCTTGTTTTTTCTCTAAGATTTCTCATAGCAAGAGTTGTGATAGGTGCAAAAAATGAACCAAGGGAAAACCCCAGTGGTACTGTCAAAAGCATTGCACGTACTGAAGGTGTGTAATAATTTAGATTTGGTATCAAGAATACAGATGTTGTGATGTATAAAAATGCATTAAATACCAGAACATTTTTTTCTCCAATTTTATCGGAAAGTATCCCGGATATCGGAGAGGTTACCCCTATAAATATTGCAAAGGCGAGCATATGAAGACCTGTTTGTAGAGTTGTATAGTGTCTCAGATTTTCATAATATAAAGGTATAATGTAAAAAAGCTGGTAAATAGATAGCCCAAGGGTGAAGAAGTATATAAGCATCGAGTATCGGTATTGTTTTATTTTAAAAATGTTAAAGTCTATCAGAGGAGTCTTTGATACAATCTCTGATATTAAATAAAGAATTAATGAACCTATAGATATAAGAGTTAGTATCAATATTAGATCAGATTGAAACCATCCCTTTTGTTGCCCTTTAGAGAGCATTACCAGCAGTGAAATAGTAAATGATGCAAGTAAAGTGTAGCTTATAAAATTAAATTTAAAGCGTACATTTTCAGTTTTAAATTTTGGTATCAGTATAAAACCCAACACGATAACCATCAATCCCACTGGTAAATTAACAAAGAATATTGACCTCCAATTCATATGTTCAGTTAGCCATCCACCAAGGGTAGGTCCAAGGGCAGGTGCAAAGCTTACTCCCATACCGTATATACCCATAGCGATACCTTTTTTTTCAGGAGGAAAGATGGAAAACATAATTGTTTGTGCTGAAGCAACGATGAAGGCTTCCCCCATACCTTGAATTACCCTTGCTACGATCATTTGTGGAAGATCTTCTGCAAATCCACATAATACACTTGATAAAGTGAATACTATAATACCAATTAAAAAGATCTTTTTGAGTCCAAGGATTTTATCCAGAGATTCTATTATTAGTAGTGAGGTTGCCGCAGCCATCATGTAAGCAGTGATAACCCACTGTACCCCATAAAGATCAGTTTTCAGTGGTGCCATCATTTTGGGAACCACCACATCCACAATTGTGGTGTCAAGTATGGCCATAAAAGTTCCTGTCATTACCACAAAGGTTATCAGCAATCTGCCAAGCAAAGGTATCTGATTATAAAGAGGAGTATCTGTTTCTGAACTATTTATATTCATATCACTATCTCTTAATTTTGATCTCTCCACCCATTCCAACTTTTAATAATTCTTTTTTTCCAGAGGTGATCTTTACCCTTATAGGTATCCTTTGGGCAACCTTAGTAAATTCTCCTGCAGAAATATCCCTTGGCACAAGTGCGTAGGTTGCAGCGGAAGCAGGATATATTTTTTCAACCTCCCCTTCAAAAACCTCTTTTTTATATGCATCAAGTTTTATTATAGCTTTATCACCTGGATTTACACCCTCTATCTTATTTTCTTCGAGCAGAACATAGGCATACAGGTTAGTATCATCTATGATGGAATAAACAAATCCCCCTGGACCTACAACAGAGCCTATTTCAGCGTATTTCATCCCTATTTGTCCATCTTGAGATGCAATCAGTTTGCAATCCTCAATTAGATTTTGCATATCTTCATACTCTTTTTTTAGAGAATTTAATTTTTCAACAAGGGACATTCTATTCTTTTCTATTTCACTAACACTTAGCCTGTTATTTTCTATAAGATATATCTCCTTTGACAGCATATCCCTGTTTTTCTTTAAGCTATTAAGTTTGTTTATCATAGACTCCTTTTTAAGTTTTAAACTTTCAAGATTGTTTGATACATCTTCAAAGGACTTTTTAGGGATTGCATTTTGTTCATACAGATTTTTATATCTCTCATAGTCCCTTAATGCCTGATTTATATGAATATCTATCTCCTTTATGGACTTTTCAGTGGCATTGATCTCATATTCAATGGATGATATTTTATCTTTTTGTATATCTGTGGTAAAGGATATATCGGAAGAGCTTTTGGAAGATTTAAGTTTAAGGGATTTTATCTGATTTTCCAGAGATTCCATTTCATACTTAATCTGTTCAGCCTTTAGTTTATAATCTTTGTCATCAATAGTAGCTAAAATATCCCCCTTTTTTACTTTATCCCCCTCTTTAAAATTCATTGAGATGATCTTACCTGAAACTCTTTTAAAACCTACATTTGATATGGTGTCCGATTTTATAAAAACTGCATCTGTTGATGCATATTTTAGTCTCTCCTTTATCCAGAGAAAGGATATAACTGCAAATAGTATAAATCCGAATATCAGGATTGTCGCTGCAATCTTTATCTTTTTATTCATTAGTTAACCTCCAATCCAATTTCATATTCTAATCTGTAAATTGATCTTGCGACTTCATAATAATTTTTCTTCATACCCATGAGACTATTAGTCATGATTGTTTCTGCATTTAAAAGATCTGTATTTGATATCAATCCATTTGAATATTTTAGCTTCATTATCCTGAAAAATTCTTCCGATTCCTTTACCTGCTCAATGGCCACATCATAACTTTTTTTTGCTGTTTCAAAATCAGCCAGTCTTTTAAGTACCAATAGTTTTATCTTTAATCGTAGATCTTTGATTCTATTTTCGTAGGAGTAAATCTCCTCCTTTTTGCTTCTTATATCTGAAAATGGCTTACCCCAGTCAAGTCTGAAATTCATTCCAGCCTGTATCAAAAATCCAGATTTTGGTGTGATGGCATCGTTGGAATCGTTGTAATTGTAACCACCATATATGGAAAATTTTGGTTTGTAATTACTTTTATCTATTTCAATTGTTTGCTTAAAAGATTCGAGGGAGGCCTCCATCTTTTTTAGAATTTTTCTGTTTTGTATTGACTGTTCTACTATTAACTTTTCATCAAAATTTCTATTATAGAAATCTTCCTGAGGATCTATAGTTTCATAATTGTCCGAAGGATCTTCCCCCATAATTGTGGAAAGGTTGTATTTGGCTACCTTTATGTTGTTGTCAATTTCTATCAATTTTTTTTCAGCATTTTTGAGCTCAACTGATGTCTGCATCATGTCAATTTTTGCTGCGAGCCCCTCTTTATGCATCATTTCTATATCCCTGTTGTGGGAATTTAGCCTGTTTATCTGGCTTATTACCACTTTTCTTATCTCCTGAAGCTCTAAAATATCGGTATAAGCCTCCTGTATTTTAAGCATTAACTCCTTTTTTATCTCTTCCAATGAGTGTTTTGATGAATCGTAATCGTATATCGACCCCTTTTTTAAAGCTGAAAAAACTCCACCTGAATATATAACGTAGTTAATGCCTATGTTGAGGTTGGAATAGCTCTTTTCCACCTGAGTGACCTTCATACTTGAGCCCCCCATTTTAATGGATAGCTCTTTGTCATCATTTAATTTTGTAAATGTATAGTCTGCAATTATTGATGGATAATCTCTGTATTCAGCTGATTTTATAAGATTTAGTTTTGATGAAGAAAGCTTCTCCTCCGCTTTAACTATATAATTTCCCATGAGAGCCTTTTTAATCGCCTCATTCATAGTTAAAACGTTACTGTCTGCAAAGCTCAATAAAGGGTTTAATAGGGTTAACAATATAGGTAGAAACTTTCCAAACTTCATCATAGAACCTCACTTATCAGTGACTTTGCTTCATATATTGTATCCTTTAATGGTTTATTCTCTCTTATTATGGAGAATTCCATAATATTTCTTATAATACTGTATATGATGAAGCTTTTTTTAGCTATTTTTTCATTATCCATATCAGGGTAGTCTATTTTTAAACATTCTGCAATAAAATGGATACTCACATTTTTAAAATGCTCAAGGATTTCTATGAACTCATTGCCAACACTAAGTGTCTCATATATAAAAACTTTTATAATCTTTTTTCTTGCGTAGAACTTATTTATCAACATTTCAATGAGCTTATCCAGGGAGTTTTTATATTTTTTCTCTGTTATAGAATTGATCTCTTCCACCGATGCTTTGTGTAACTCCAATAGCATCTCTTTGAATAGCTGTTCCTTATTCTTAAAGTATAAATAAAAAGTTCCCTGAGCTACACCAGCCTTTGAGACAATATCAGATATTTTTGTATTCCAGTAACCTTTTTCAGAAAAAACATCTACTGCTGAGTTTATGAGTAGCTCTCTCTTATCTCTTATAGAATGTTTTGTCACACAACCCCCTTTTTTTTGACTGATTGAACAATCAATTTATATGAAAAATGGAGATTGTCAAGGCTGAAATTGATTGAGAGGAGGGGTATATTAAAATTGTCATTTTAATAATGCAGCAGTATCTAGTTGTTACACGATGGTAAGATATTTGAATTACCGAACAGCTGTATCTTTCTGTAGCAAGACTACTATCTACAAAATAGTTTATCATATTCTTTAGTGTAAAATCTGTTGTAGATAATTTTGCAATAGTTACAGTTAAAAACAGATATATTGATTATTTTAAAAATCAGGGATTATCTCCTAAGTATTTTTTATAGATATTATATTTCTCCCTTAGCCCACCCTTTTTTGTAAATCTGTTTAGAGGTGTTGGTAAAACCTTTGCATTTATAATTCTACCATTAAGTTCATAGCTATAAAATATCTTTTCATCTGGTATCTTGAAATGGTTTAGTTTTGATATCTTTACTGGCTGCAAGTTTTTTCTTGAATGTAAAAACCATTTTGCTGCATTTTTGTAGACAAAATATAGTTCAGTTATTTCACTATTTAAGATCAAAGTATCGATATCTCTGTATCTGAGAGGTATTATGTCGCTATCTAATGTGCTATTATTCTCTCGTTCATACTCTAAGATAATGTCTGTAAAACCTATCTTCAGCTCCCTGATTATCGATAATTTATCCTCTATAGACAGCTTTAAGCTCTTTGTGGGGATCTCTTCACTCTTTTCATAAATACCCTTTAAAAAATCCCAGAGCCTGTTATTAGAATTATTGGAATAGTAAAAACCGCTTTTTTCAGGAGGTAAAGTTCCGATGATAAGCTTTGTTGTATTTTTTTCTATAATAGGTGAAAATGGATGAAACATATTAAACAGGGTGGGGGAGGTCCCCCACCCTAAATATAAGTTATTTTAGTGCAGCGTGAGCTGCAGCAAGTCTTGCAACTGGAACCCTGTATGGTGAACAGCTGACATAATTTAATCCAATTTTGTGGCAGAAGAATATTGATGCTGGATCTCCACCATGTTCTCCACATATACCTGTCTTAAGATCAGGTCTTGTTTTTCTACCTTTTGTAACCCCCATTTCTACAAGCTGGCCAACTCCTGAAATATCTATTGATACGAAAGGATCCTCTTTGTATATACCTTTATCAATGTAGAATGGTAAGAATTTACCAGAATCATCGCGGCTGAGTCCTAAGGTTGTCTGGGTAAGGTCGTTTGTTCCAAAGGAGAAGAATTCGGCATATTGTGCTATCTCATCTGCAGTTAATGCTGCTCTTGGAAGCTCTATCATTGTTCCTACAAGATATTTTAGATTTACACCGTAAGACTTCATTACCTCTTCTGCAACCCTTACAGTCATATCCCTTAGCATTTCTAACTCTTTATAATGTCCTACAAGGGGTATCATTATTTCAGGGAGTACCTTTACTCCTTCTTTTGATACTTCACAAGCTGCTTCCATTATTGCATAGACCTGCATTTCATAAATTTCTGGAAATGTTATACCAAGTCTACATCCTCTATGTCCCAGCATAGGGTTAAATTCATGGAGTTCATCAGCTTTTTTCTTTAACATTTCTGCTGAAATGCCAGATGCTTTTGCAAGTTTTTCGATATCTTCATCGTTATGTGGGATAAACTCATGAAGGGGAGGATCGAGAAGTCTTATTGTTACAGGGAAACCATCCATAGCCTTGAATATACCTTTAAAATCCTCTTTCTGGTAGGGTTTTACCTTTGCAAGAGCTTTTCTTCTATCATCTTCATTATGTGCTAAAATCATCTCCCTTACAGCATCTATCCTATCTCCCTCAAAAAACATATGTTCTGTTCTACAAAGCCCTATCCCTTCTGCTCCAAACTCCCTCGCTACTTTAGAATCGTGTGGTGTATCAGCATTAGTTCTTACACCAAGTTTTCTAAATTCATCTGCCCAGGATAGTATCTCTGCAAATTCTCCAGATAGCTCTGGTTCTACAAGTTTTACTTTCCCAAGTATAACCTCACCAGTGCTTCCGTTTATTGTTATGTAGTCACCCTCTTTTATAGTATTTACACCAGCTGTAAAACATTTTTCATGTTCATCTATATGTATTGCACCACAACCTACGATGCAGCATTTACCCATACCCCTTGCTACTACAGCTGCATGGCTCGTCATACCCCCAGTTGCTGTCAGGATACCTACAGCTGCATGCATTCCACCAATATCCTCTGGAGATGTCTCATCCCTTACTAAAATCACCTTTTCCCCTTTGCTTGCCCATTCTTCAGCATCTTCAGCAGTAAAAACAACTCTACCAACTGCAGCTCCCGGGGAAGCAGGCAAACCTTTTGCGATGGAAGAATATTTTTCCTTAGGATCTATCATTGGATGCAAAAGCTGATCAACCTGTTCTGGAGCAACCCTCAATACAGCAGTCTTTTTGTCAATAACCCCTTCTTTAAACATATCATAGGCTATCTTTACTGCTGCCCTTGCTGTTCTTTTTCCACTTCTTGTCTGAAGCATGTATAAAATCCCTTTTTCTACTGTAAACTCTATATCCTGCATATCTTTGTAATGGGATTCAAGTTTTTTATAGACAGTTTCAAGTTGAGCAAATACCCCCGGCATCTCATCCTTCAACTTTGATATCGGCTCTGGTGTTCTGATACCTGCAACAACATCCTCTCCTTGAGCATTTATGAGAAATTCGCCAAAAAACTCCTTTTCCCCTGTTGAAGGATTTCTTGTAAAAGCAACTCCGGTACCTGAATCATCCCCCATATTTCCAAATACCATAGCAACTATATTTACAGCAGTACCCCAATCATCCGGGATTTTATTAATTTTTCTATATGTTTTTGCCCTCTGGTTGTCCCATGAATCAAAAACAGCATTTGTAGCAAGTTTTAATTGCTCCATGACATCCTGTGGAAAAGGTTTCCCTGTTTCTGTTTGAACAAGGGTTTTGAATTTTTCCACCAGACCTTTCCAATCCTCAGCTGAAAGTTCTGTATCAAGTTTGTAACCTTTTGATTTTTTTACTTCAGTAATAAATTTTTCAAATTTTGCATGTTCAACGGAAAGAACAACGTTGCTAAACATCTGTATAAACCTTCTATAGGAATCATAGGCAAATCTTTCGTTATTTGAAGAAGCTGCAAGCCCTTTCACTGTTGAATCATTCAATCCAAGATTGAGTATTGTATCCATCATACCGGGCATTGATACTCTGGCCCCAGATCTTACAGAAACAAGCAACGGATTTTTGTCTGATCCAAATTCCTTGTTTGTAGCTTTTTCAAGTTTTTTCATCGCTTCGAGGGTTTGTTCCCACATCCCTTCCGGGTAAGATTTGGTCTTTTGGTATTCGATACATGCCTCTGTTGTGATCGTGAAACCTGGTGGCACTGGAATTCCAAGATTAGTCATTTCAGTAAGACCTGCCCCCTTACCTCCCAGCAGATTTTTGTTTGTACCTTCACCTTCGGCAGAACCATTACCGAAGAAATATACATATTTTACAGCCATAGAACCTCCTTATATTTTATTAAATATATCAATTGATCAGTGACAAATCTCCCATTTTATCAAACATCTGTTTCAATGCAGCTAATAGTGAAATCCTATTACTACGAATCTCAGGATCTTCAACCATAACCATAACATTATCAAAAAATTCATTTATCGGTTTTTCAAGGGTCAACAATATTTCAAGACCTTTATCGTAACTTTCCTTATCTAAGTATAATTGAAGATTTTCAGAAATTCCATTCAAATTAACAGATAATTTTTTCTCGTAGTCTGTATTGAAAAGAGCTTCATTGTAACCTGTCTTATTATGTTCAGATTTTTTGAGTATGTTGTTTATCCTCTTGTAGCTTTGTGCAATTGAAGTAAAAGATTGGGTATTTTTAGCTTCTGAGATAGCCTTTGCATTTTTCTCAATCTTTATTATATCATTATAATTGTTTAGAACTGCATCTACAGCATCAGGAGATATCCCTTCCCCTATCAGTATCTGTTTGAATCTCAGCAAAATAAATTCGATAATCTGTTTTTTAACCTCTTCCTGATTAAATTTTACTCTATTTGATAAATTATAAAGGGATCTGTCTATAAGTTCACCTAAATTTATTCTAAAATTTCTGTTTCTAATTATCTGTAAAATACCTATAGAATTTCTCCTCAATGCATAGGGGTCGTTGTTTCCTGACGGTATCAAACCTATTGCGAAACACCCACAGATGGTATCTATTTTATCAGAAATTGAGACAATTGCCCCAGAAATAGTTTTAGGAAGCTGATCCCCCGAAAATTTTGGGAGGTAATGTTCAAATATACCCATGTAAACCTGCTCATTTTCTCCCTGTATTTTTGCATATTCTCTACCCATTACACCTTGAAGTTCAGGAAACTCATATACCATCTCAGTCATAAGATCTGCTTTGCACAATTTAGCAGTTCTAAGTACATACTCTCTATCCTCATTTGATATATCCAATATATCGCACAGGTAGGATGCTATATTTGAAAACCTCTCCATCTTTTCGTAGGATGTACCAAGTTTTTCCTGGTAAATTACCTTCTTAAGCTCTTCAACCCTATCCTCAAGTTTAATATTTTTGTCATTTTCAAAGAAAAACATTGCATCTGTCAATCTTGCTCTTAAAACCCTTTCGTACCCTTTTCTTATATTTTCATTTACAGGTTTTGTATTTGATATCCCTATAAAGAGGTTTGTTATTTTTCCATTTTTATCAATGGTATAGAAATATTTCTGATGATTTTTCATCGAGGTAATAAGAACTTCTTCAGGAAGTTGCAAAAAGTCTCTATTAAAGCTTCCAAGAACTGCAAAGGGGTACTCTACAAGATTTGTTACAGTATCAAGGAGATCTTCATCTATCTTAACCTGAATATTATGTTGTGAAGCTGTGGTTAAAATTTCATTCTCTATCATCTTTTTTCTGTCACTACGACTTACTATTACAGATTTTGATGCAAGTTTATTAAAATAATCATCAGGGTTTAAGACCTCTATTACCTCGTTGCCATGGAATCTATGCCCTGTTGTTTTATTGGAAGCGACAATCCCATCTATTTCAAAGGGTGCAATTTGATCATCAAATAAAGATATAAAGGATTTTACAGGTCTGGCAAATTTAAAACTGTTGTCCCCCCATTTCATAGTTTTCTTAAAAGGGATATTCTGGATTATCTTTACGATGTTATCAAGGATGATCTCTTTAGTCGCTTTCCCTTGAGTAAACTTGATACCTGCAAGATATTCCCCTTTTGGAGTAGTAACCTTTTTCAGTGTAGCTATATCAAGACCTTTTGCCTTTGCAAAATTTAATGCTACTCCAGTAAAATTCCCATCCTTATCAAAGGAGGCTGAAGCAGGAGGGCCAAGTATTTCATCTGATTGATCGTTTTGTTTTTCCTGAAGATCATCGATTCTTACATAGAGTCTTCTTGGGGTTCCATCTGCAGTTATTTTACCAGACTTTATTTTGTTTTCTGTTAGCAACTTGTCAAATGCTGCGTGTAAGTAATCGACACCAACATTTACAAACTCAGCAGGTATCTCCTCCGAACATATTTCAAGAAAGTAGTATGACATAAATCCTCCATTTTTTAGGGTAAACAGTAGCGTAACTATGAGAGAAATCTTGATATTTTACCCACGAATTTAATTTATAACTGCTAATTTACAACTTTTCAAGAAAAATTTGTATAGATTTTGAGAATTATTTGATATAAATATTATCAGGTAACATTGATCATAAAAAAAATTGAGGATTACTGTATGGGCGAAAAATCTTTTGACGTTGCAGCTTTGACCTACGATGACAAACCTATGCACATAGAAAGAGCAGAGATAATAGCAAAGGATATCAAAAAGAATTTAAATATAATAAAATCATGGACCATTGGGGATTTTGGTTGTGGTACAGGGCTTCTTGGATTTAATTTTATAAATGATGTTGCACATATAGATATGATGGATACCTCTGATACTATGCTGGATAGGGTTAGGGAAAAGATCAAAATAAACAAGATCAGTAATGTGGAGGCAATCTTTTTTGATATCGAAAAGGATAGATTACCTTATGGTAGATATGAAATGATTGTAACTTCGATGACCTTTCATCATATTGCAGATTTGAATATTCTTCTTAAAAAGCTTTCTGCTATGCTTAAAAATGGTGGATATCTTGCCGTTGCAGATCTTGACGAGGAGGATGGATCCTATCATGATGGCACTGAGGTGCCACACCATGGTATAAACCAGACTTCTCTTTTAGAGTTGGCTTGTAAAAATGGTTTTGAGTTAGTCTACAAATCTCTTCCCTATACAATTAAAAAAGAGATAATGGGACAAAAAAGATCTTTCCCGGTATTTTTACATATTTACAGGAGGAGTTGAATATTATGGATAAGCTTTCAAGATTAAAGTATCTTGCTAAACAGCAAAATAGAGAAAATGGACTTCCAGATTATATTCTGGATAGAATTCTGATCATAGATAAAATAGATGATCATCTTCTTGATCAGCTCCAGGAAAGGGTTGAATATTTTAATAGTGATGCAGGTATAGGATGCTTTTCTGATGGTTATTCTGTAAGTGATATTGAGAAGATATTAAATAAGCTTTAAGGATAAAAACAGGGTAAAATCCCCCTAATCTCTCAAATTTTTTATTTTTTTCAGGGAAGATTCTATTTTGTGACACAATTTTTCTCTAAGATATACCTTCTCTGATATGAAAAGTCCGATATAATAGCCGATTGCGTAACATATCTGCCTTGAGAAATTACCTTTTATCTGCATATTTTGTAAAATATCAATTCCGTTTCTTAAGTCATTGTAGTGACCGATGATCTCCTGCACCTCTTTTAATTCATCTATCAAACTGATATCTTTATTTTTCATCTCGAAGAGGTATCTTATTTTCTTTAGATTAACCCTTAT
>JAIWOA010000071.1 GCA_020217115.1 Calditerrivibrio sp.
CTGAAATCCTGAAACACTACACCAATATTTCTCCTCAGGTAAGGTATAGAGCTTTTACTAATATGACTTATATCCTTATTGGAAACAAGCACAACCCCCTTAGTGGGAACTAAATCTGCATATATCAATCTTAGCATTGTAGATTTTCCAGCACCACTTTCCCCTGTAATATAGACAAACTCCCCTCTCGAGATATTTAAGCTTACATTGTCCAGAGCCCTTTTTTCACCAAAAAAATTCACTGTAACATTAAAAAACTTAATCATCTAATTTTATTTTATTCTTTATTACAGCTGCCTCAGCTGTCTTATGCTGTTTATTTGTAGTTGCATAATCCACAAAATTATCTTTAAAGGAAAATATCACTCTTCCAGACAGAAATATCTGGGTCACTACCCTATCCCCGATTATCTCCGTCTGAATATGATAAACTTTCCCATTCTGGCTAATATTTGAATTTAACGTTTTATTTCCCATGCGCTAACTATATTAATATTTTAAAACATTTTCAATATATTTTTAATATACACACCCAAACAGGTATGGACATATTAACCAGCAAAAGAATATTAAACAAGGTGAAGAAGCGTTTTTTGGAGGAGATATGAGTAAGTGTAAAAAGTTAGGTGAAGTAAAAAGGTTGACCGATATGTCTCACATTCTTGGTATAATTAAGTCACTACACCTAATTTGGGATAGAATCCCAAAATTTCTACCATGATGGAGACATAACGTATGAGTATTATATCCTATGATGAATTAAGAAAACAATCACCTAAATTCGCAAGAGAGATGGTAAGAAGGGTTTTATAATGTTTCCAAGACTGCTGCTTTACTTAAAACAACGAGAAATACCGTAAGAAGAGTAAGGGATGGTGATTTAGAAGACAAATCAAAAAGACCTAAGTTTTCTCCTAAAAAGACTACTACTCCTTTAGAAAACATCATTATACAGGAAAGCAAGTGTACCGGCTTTAGATACAGGCGACTTGCCAGATATTTATTTAATCAATACGTCATTTCTATATCAGAGAATACTGTTAAATCCATCTTGAAGAGAAATAATGTTAAAGTTAAGAAAAAGAGAAGTGCCTGTGGTAAAAATAGACACCTTTATGATTATGAACATCTTTCTCCTTTTTGTGAGTTTCAATTAGATACAAAATATCTTTTAGATAAAAACGCTTTATCAGACGGAGCATATAAGCATATTGAAAGATATGGTTTGCCTAAATATGAATGGAATTTGATTGATATTGGAACTTCGCTAAACCTAACTTCGGCATCGCTATGAATGGAATGACACCTTATCAGAAACTTAAAGCTTCCAATTCAATGATACATCACTATAATTTAAAGATGCCTACCACCCTCATGGAACAGTTATTTAAATTTAGCTTTGACCTTTTTAATAATATTATGCTAAAATCTACTGGTCAATATGTCTATATCAAGTGCCTTTTAATATAATAAATATTTTTGAAGTTGACATTTAAAAATAAAAATGCTAATAACTTATTGAAAATGTTGATAAATTATATAAAGCGCTCTTAGCTCAATTGGATAGAGCATCTGACTACGGATCAGAAGGTTGTGGGTTCGACTCCTGCAGGGCGCGTTTTTAGATGTTTTAGAGTTTGTTAATCCTTCTTTCCTGGTTGGGGGTAAACATGTTTAGGTATTTTATAATCATCGTAGTTGTTTTTTACTATTCAGCAGCCTTTTCAGAGCAGTCTTATCTAATCGAATCGAAAGGTTTTGCCTGCATTTCTCAAAAAAATACACCTATAGAAACAGAGGCAATTGCTATAAATGATGCAAAAAACAATGCATTGAGAATTCTTTTAGATACAAAAAATACTGATAATTCAGTAAAAGAAAAGATAAAATCGTTTATATCTGATAAATTTTCAGACTATGAAGCAAGTATAGTATCAAAAAATGGGAAGTGGGACAAGGAACCCCCATCAATTGGTGACTGCTACCAGGTCAATGCAAAGGTTTCTATAACTCCAAAGCAGATATCTTCCGGGGAAAACAAAACCATAACAAAAAAAGAGTTATTACCCCTCGATATAATGGTTATTACAAATAAAGAAAGCTACTCAGAGGGTGATACTGTAAAGCTCTATATAAAAGGGAACAAAACATTTTATATAAAAATAATTTACAAAGACTCATCAGGAGATATGTATCAGATACTTCCCAATAAAGTAAGGTCAGAGAAATCCCTATCAGGGGGTAATGTCTATGAGGTTCCTGCACCATCAGATAGATTTGAAATTAAAATTGAGGGGAATGGCGGTGGTGAAGAGATTATGATTTTTGCAAGCTCCATCGAAATGGGGGAGATACCCCTTGAAGAAAAGGGGGTGCTAAGCTTAGTCAAAACACCCTATGAAGAGCTCTATAGTAAAATATTTGATCTCAATTTAAAACCTAAAACCGATAACAAAAGTCATATAGAAGAGATATTTTTTAAAACTATAAAAATCGGTTCAGACTAATTAAATCATAAAATTGGAGAAAAAGCTCTACACAAACCATCAAATATTTTTTTATACTTTGGTAAGGCTCTAATAGTATCCAGATCCAATCTCTTTGCAATTGATATATAGTTTAAAGATATACTGTTAACATGCTTTGCAAACTCTTCAGAGTAAACAAGTAAACTAACCTCAAAATTTAGCTTCATACTTCTATTGTCCATATTTACCGTACCGGTTGACACAACAGAATTGTCTATTAGTACAATCTTTGAATGTAGCATATACTTTGTCTCATATATTTCTATACCAGACTCCATCAGCTCTTCATAGTATGATCTTCCTGCTGCCCCAACTATGGGATGATTATTTTTACCCGGTAAGATAATCTTAACTTTTATCCCCAGAAGAGAGATATTTTTTAAAACATTTATCATTGTCTCATCAGGTACAAGGTATGGCGTAATGATCGTTATACTCTCCTGTGCTTTGCTAAATATCGATAGAAGAGATTCATAAATAAAATTTATCTTCTGATCTGGTCCTGAAGGGATTACATGGGAATAGTAAATTCTATTGCATCCCTCCTGTCTATATTCTATCAAATGATTTGTCAAATCCTCCTTTGTGCAATAATACCAATCTTCACAAAAAATCCTCCCCATATCGATAACAGCTTCACCTGCAAACCTAACATGGCAATCTATCCACTCATCCATCCCGGAAAATTTACCCAGATATTCATTGCCAATATTGATACCACCTGTGTAACAGATATTACCATCAATGACAACAAGCTTTCTATGATTTCTGAAATTTGCAAGGGAAAATGTTTTAAAGCTCAGTGGAGATAAAAACGGTGCTGCTTTTCCACCTTTAGAGACAAACTCCTTGAGTGCTCTGGAACGGATCATACCAATGGAGCCAACCCAATCGTACAAAATGTATACTTTTACCCCTTCGTTGAGCTTGTGAGTAAGTAGATTTAAAAAAAACTTCCCTGTCTCGTCGTTTCTTATTATATAGTACTGGAAAAAGATATATTTTTCTGCACATAAAATATCGTTTGCCAACCTCGAATAAGTTGTAGCAGCACTTTCAAGAAGTTCAAGGCAATCCAGAGACATGGGGGGCTTTTTTGTTATACTACAAACCATATTACAAAATTTATTTTCAATCACCCTATCAGACACCTTATTATCCCTTAATATGTACGGATTTCTGTTTAATTTTATATTAATAATCCTTCTTAACCTTGGTCTACCTATAAAGATATAAAGCAGCACCCCCAGTACAGGAACAAACACAAGGGCAATCATCCATGAAAAGGTTGCTCTCGGCTCTTTTTTACCCAATAAAATATATAAAATGAGTAGTATTGCAGCTATATTAAAAAGATATTCAACAAACAAAAAAATCTTCATCTGTAATTCATCCCCTGAAAAAGGTTATTGCTCTGCATATAATTATTAAATCTATTCAAAAAATGATGTTTTGAGATAGGCCAGTCTGGTGCAATTAAAAGTTCTTCAGGGGCATCCCCAACAAGTCTCGATATGATGACATCCTCTTTTAATAATGTCAAAGAATCTGCCAGCGTCTTGATATATTCATCTTCACTAATCAGCTCAAAAGCTCCATCTATAAATAATTTTTCTATTTTTGTATTTTTTAGTATATGTAAATGGTGAAATTTAACAGAATCTATCGGCAATCTACTTATTTTTTGTACAGTTTCCATCATCATACCATAATCCTCACCCGGAAGTCCAAGTATGAGATGGACAGTTATTTTTAACCCATAACTTTTTGTCCTATAAACAGTATCAACAAACTCCTCATAACTGTGGCCACGATTAATAAGCTCCAATGTTTTATTATGGGAAGACTGCAAACCATATTCCATAAAGATCTCATACTTATCGTTAAGATCAGAGAGAAATTTTAGCTTTTCATCACTTACCACATCAGGTCTGGTACCAATATGAATTCCAACAATTCTGTCATCAATCAGAGAAGATGAAATCATTTTATAAAACTGTTCATCACTGCAGTAGGTATTTGAGTATGATTGGAAATATAGCAGATATTTATGAATCCCTTTTTCAGATAGTTTTTTTATTCTATTACTGATCTGTTCTTCTATTGTTAAACCATTCACAAAGACAAAAGAGCTATTATCACAGTATATACAGCCACCCCACCCCTTTAAACCATCTCTATTTGGACATGTCAGACCTACATCCACAGCTACTTTTGAAACTTTTTCTCCAAACTTCTGTTTTAAATATCGATTTAATGTAAAATATCTCATAATTTTTCTTGTAATTGTACAAATATTATTCTAAATTATCATCGATTGCAATAAAAAGAAAAAATCATAGTAAATAGAGGTGAAGAATGGCAATAAAAAAGGAGCTTCTAAATATTCTCGCATGCCCAAAATGCAAAGGAGATATAAGACTCTCAAAGGATGAAAACTTTCTTGTCTGTGATAATTGTAAACTTCTGTATGAGATAAGAGAAGATATCCCAATAATGCTGATAGATGAAGCCAAAAAAGTTGAATCTACAGAAGAGTTTTGACATGTCATACAATATTCTTTATCAATATCTTGATAAACTTTCTAATTCAAAAGTTCTTGTTATAGGGGATATAATGCTCGATATTTTTGTGTATGGCAATGCAAAAAGGATATCCCCTGAAGCACCGGTACCAGTTGTAAACATTGAATATGAAAAAAAGATCCCCGGAGGAGCAGCAAATGTTGCTCTAAATTTAAATGAAATAGGTGTAAAGACCTCAATAATAGGACTTGTGGGTAAAGATGAATATGGTAAATTTTTAGAACATTATCTACAAGGACTTGGAATAGAAACTTTTTTATTGAATGATGGAAGGCCAACAACCATAAAAACACGCGTTATAGCTGGAAGTCAGCAAGTGGTGAGAATTGACAGAGAAGTATCACACAACCTCACAGATAAAAAAACAGAGAAAGTCTTAAAGTATATCGAAGACAACCTTGAAAACTTTGATGGCATAATCATATCTGACTATGCTAAAGGGATTATAACTAAAAAACTTATCAAAAAACTCACAGATCTCTGTCTAAAACAGAATAAAATTATTACAGTTGATCCCAAAATAGAAAACTTTTTTTATTACAAAGGGGTAACCACTCTAACACCAAACAACAAAGAGGCTTCCACTGCATCTGGAATAGAGATAAAAGATGAAAGATCATTAATAAAATGTGGTAAATATATTTTAAATAAGCTTAAATCAAAATCTTTAATCATTACAAGGGGACCAGATGGGATGACACTGTTTCAGGATGAAAAAATAGAGACTCTCCCTGCCATGGCAAAGGAGGTCTTTGATGTAACAGGTGCTGGGGATACTGTTATAGCTATTCTGACAGCAGCCCTTTCTTCCGGCATACCTCTCAGGGAATCTGCAATTATTTCAAATATTGCTGCAGGGATTGTTGTGGGAAAGGTTGGAACTGCAACTGTTACCCAAGATGAATTGAAATTTGGGATCAATGATTTTATATCCAACGTAGAAAAATACCTTTAGGAAGCTCCTATGGAGATACTAACATCTTCACAGATATCATTAGCTGACAGGCTTACAATAGAAAAGATAGGGATACCTTCTATAGTTTTAATGGAAAATGCTGCAATATCATTTGTAGAAGAGCTAAAAAAAATTGTGCATGTAGATGATAAAATTGCAATAATTGTGGGATCTGGCAACAATGGTGGAGATGGGTTGGCAATAGCAAGGCATTTATTTAATTCTGGGTATAAAGTAGATATTTTTCTTACAGAATCTGAATCTAAATTTACAAAAGATCCCCTTATAAATTACAATATTTTAAAATCACTACCTGTAGTTATTTCCAGTATAGATGACTTCTCCCCTTATAATTTTGATGTTATAATTGATGCAATCTTTGGAACAGGGCTAAACCGAGCATTGGATGAAAGATATTCCAATATAGTAAATATTGTTAATAACTCAGCCAAAAAGGTTATTGCCGTAGATATACCAAGTGGATTAAGTGGAGATAGCAATAGAATAATTGGCGTCAATATAAAGGCAGACTATACCATAACTTTTTTCAGGCCAAAGATACCCCACAAAGTTTTCCCTGCGAAAAAATATTGCGGAAAAGTCATTGTCAAAGATATTTCAATACCTCAAACTATATTGAGCGATCTAAACCCATCAGTTTTTGAAATAGATATAAAAAACCTCCCCTTAATAATAAAAAGAAAGTTGGATTCCCACAAAGGTGACTATGGACATGCTGTAATCATCGCTGGCTCAGATGGTAAATCTGGAGCTGCAATAATAGCATCAAAAGCCTGTCTAAGGGTCGGAGCAGGACTTTTAACCACGATTATTCCGGAATCTATAAGTCTTGCCTTTGCCACTTCCATACCGGAAGCAATGAGCCTTCCAATTGGAAAAAATCGGTTTTTATCCTATGAGGATATTGATAAGATATATGAATTATGTTCAAATAAATCTTTGGTAGCCATTGGACCCGGAATTGGCACAGATGAAAATACAAAAAAACTTGTAAAGGAACTTATAAAAAAATTAGAGACACCTATTATTCTTGATGCTGATGGGTTAAATTGTATCTCTTTATCAGACTTAAAATACATGAGTTACAGAGCTATACTAACACCCCACATAGGGGAATTTTCAAGGTTGACAGGTATTGATAAAGGTGAAATACTTGACAAACCTATAGAAATTGCTAAGGATTTCTCTACAAAACATCAGGTAGTTCTCGTTTTAAAGAGTGCAAACACTTTTATAGCAGAACCTGATGGCAACGTGTATATTTTTTCAGGTGGAATACCTGCCCTTGCAAAGGGTGGAAGTGGAGATTGTCTAACAGGCATTATTGCAGGCTTTGTGAGCCAAAAATACAGTTTAACTGATGCTGCAAAACTGGGTGTATGTGTTCTGGGAAAAACTGCAGAAACTGTATCCAATAATTTGAATGAAAGCTCTGTACTGGCAACAGATATAATAAACAATATTTCAGGAACACTAAATGAGATTAGAGATATCCAGCTTAGATGAATTAAAAGAATTTATCTCAAAAAATCTGGATCTTTTTAAAAATAAAATAATACTTCTTGATGGGGAACTTGGAGCAGGTAAAACAGCTTTTGTAAAGATCTTAGGCAGTATAATCGGTTTTGAAGATGTGAATAGCCCAACTTTCACTGTCATGAATATTTACAGGGTAAAAGATGAAATAATGTACCATTACGATCTATACAGATTAAATTCATTAATTGAACTTGAAAATATAGGTTTTTTTGACTATATTGATTCTGGAAATACAATTTGTATTGAATGGGCGTCAAAATTTAATATAACCGATTATTTAGATGAATATATTTTAGTTTTTTTTAATAAAGTTGATGAACAAAGAAGGATTTTGGATTTAAAACAGATTAGGAGATAGATATGGAACCTACCTATTGCCCATATTGTGGAGAACAGGAACTTGAAGAACTGGATCCAACTGAATTGATGGTGGACAACCAGCGATGGATTATATACCATTATGAATGTAGAGTTTGTAATGAGATTTTTGACAAGATATATCTGGAAGATGGATTTGAAGATATAGATGAATTAAGTGAAGAAGATGAGGATAGTGAAGGTAGACTCTGGAGTTAATCCATTATGGAAATAAACAACAACGACAATAAAAAACTAAATATCATTAAAGAGAGTCTCGAGGATATAACACTCTATCTCTCAGAAGTTGAAAGATTGTCCTTTGATATAATATCATCCGAGTTAAAAGGTGACGATGATAGGCTGGCTTACCTAACATACAAGTTAAAAATACTGGAATGTTACATTGAAGACCTTAACAAAATGTTAAAAGATAATATGAAACAGAATGATACAAATAAAAAATTTTTATCTTAGAAAGGAGTATTGATAAATGAATTTTAAAGAGCTTCCAACAAGAATTTCTCCAGAGGATTATGAAACATCCATCTATAAAGAATGGGAAGATAAAAACTATTTCCATGGGGATGAAAATTCAAACAAACCACCCTATTCCATCGTAATCCCACCTCCAAACGTTACAGGTTCTTTACATATGGGCCATGCACTTAACAATACATTACAGGACATTTTGATCAGATACCACAAGCTTAAGGGTTGTGAGACAATGTGGATACCGGGAACTGACCATGCAGGTATAGCAACTCAGAATGTGGTGGAAAAGATGTTGCAAAAGGAAGGGTTAACAAGGCATGATCTTGGTAGGGAAAAGTTTATTGAAAGGGTCTGGAAGTGGAAAGAGGAATCTGGAGGAACAATAATACACCAGCTCAAAAGACTTGGTACAGCCTGTGATTGGAAAAGGGAACGATTCACCATGGATGAAGGCCTTTCAAAGGCTGTCAGAGAGGTTTTTGTTACCCTTTATAAGGAGGGTCTGATTTACCAGTCAAACTACATAGTAAACTGGTGTCCAAGATGCCATACTGCGCTGAGTGATCTTGAAGTAGAACATGAGGAACAAGAAGGGGCAATTTACGAAATAAAATATCCTGTAAAGGGTACAGATCAGTTCATAGTAATAGGAACCACAAGGCCAGAAACAATGCTTGGTGATACAGCTATAGCAGTCCACCCAGATGATGATAGATATAGCAGTCTGGTTGGTAAAATCGCCATATTACCGATTTTAAATAGGGAAATACCTATCATTGCAGATGAATATGTCAGTATGGATTTTGGTACAGGTGCACTGAAAGTGACCCCAGCCCACGATCCAAATGACTTTTTATTGGGGAAAAAACATGACCTTGAAGAGATAAATATATTTGATGAAAATGGAATAATAAATGAAAATGGTGGCAAATATTGTGGCAAAGACAGGTTCGAAGCAAGAAAACTGATAGTGGATGAGCTGGAACAATTAGGACTTATAAACAAAATAAACAAACATATCCATAAGGTTGGTGGTTGCTACAGATGTAAAACAGTTGTAGAACCAAGAATTTCAATGCAATGGTTTGTAAAAATAAAACCATTAGCTGATGAAGCCATAAAGGCAGTTGAAAGGGGAGATATAAAAATATACCCTCAAAACTGGGAAAAGACATACTATGAATGGATGTACAATATCAGAGACTGGTGTATCTCAAGACAGATATGGTGGGGTCACCGGATACCTGTTTGGTACTGTGCTGATTGCGGTCACCTAACAGTATCCACAAAGGATCCTACTTCCTGTGAAAAATGTGGATCAAAAAATATTGAGCAGGATAAGGATGTCCTTGATACCTGGTTTTCCTCTGCATTGTGGCCATTTTCCACAATGGGTTGGCCAGAAAAGAATAAAACCATTGAAAAATTTTATCCCACAAGCTGCCTTGTAACTGGTTTTGATATCCTTTTCTTCTGGGTCGCAAGAATGATTATGTCTGGCCTCAAGTTTATGGGGAAA